>NZ_AEWE02000035.1:1877-2381 GCF_000190455.2 Pseudomonas sp. TJI-51 | reverse complement strand
TTAACTGACAGGCATTACCCCCATGGGCGTTTTTTTTATTTGCGCGCCAGCAGGGTGGCCCGGCGTGGTGCGGGCAGGCCTTCGATGGTCTTGCTGTGGTCGTTCGGGTCGAGGAAGTCAGCCAAGGACTGGTAACGCATCCAGTCGGTGCTGCGCTGCTCTTCAATGCTGGTCACACTCACGTCGACGCAGCGTACGTCGCTGAAGCCGGCACGGCGCAACCAGCGCGCCAACGCCGGTACCGAAGGCAGGTACCAGACATTGCGCATCTGTGCGTAGCGGTCTTCGGGCACCAGCACCTGGTTTTCATCACCCTCGACCACCAGGGTTTCCAGTACCAGCTCCCCCCCTTTGACCAGGCAGTCCTTCAGCGCCAGCAGGTGCTCGATGGGCGAGCGGCGGTGGTAGAACACGCCCATGGAAAACACCGTATCGAACCCTTCCAGGTTGGCCGGCAGTTCTTCGAGCGCGAAAGGCAGGTGCCAGGCGGGCAGTTCCGGCAGG
>NZ_AEWE02000035.1:0-1758 GCF_000190455.2 Pseudomonas sp. TJI-51 | reverse complement strand
CACACGTTTGCCCTTGAGATCCAGGTGGGGGGCAACGCGAGACCACTTCCAGTCGGAACGCCATTCGGTGTCGACGTGCACGCCGAACAGGTCGAACGGGCCTTTGCGCCAAGGTGACAGGCCCATCAAGGCCTGGCGCATCTGTGCACGGGTGGCCGCGTCGCAGTCGCAGTCCAGGCGCAGGCCGTTGACCAGGTCGACTTCACTCGGTTGCACGGCGGGCAAGGCTTCCAGCGCACCGCGCCAGCGGTCCAGGTCACCGTGGCCCTTTTCCAGCTTGGCTTGCAGTTGCGCTTGCAGGCCTTGCGACCAGGAAGCCAGGGGGGTACCCGCCAGGCGGCGGACCAGGGGAGACAGATCGATCATGGCAGGGCTATCAACGAGGCGAAGTTAAGGCATTGGAACCACGGCACCACTTTTGAGAAGCCGGCGGCAAGCAGGCGCTCCTGGTGGGTTTCGAGGGTATCGGGGCGCATCACATTTTCAATGGCGCTGCGTTTCTGGGCGATTTCGAGTTCGCTGTAACCGTTGGCCCGCTTGAAGTCCAGGTGCAGCTCATTGAGCAGGTCCTGGGCTTGTTCATCGGCGAAGCGCAGTTTTTCCGACAGGATCAACGCACCGCCGGGCAGCAGTGCCTGGCGGATGCGGGCAAGCAGTGCCAGGCGTTGGTCGGGGGCGATGAATTGCAGGGTGAAGTTCATCGCCACCACCGAGGCGGGCTCGAAAGGGAGAGCGAGGATATCGGCTTCGAGCACCTGTACCGGCAACAGCTCCTGGAACATTGAGTCCTGGGCGGTGAGGTACTGGCGGCAGCGCTCGACCATGGCGGCGGAGTTGTCGACCGCGATCACCCGGCAGCCATCGCTGCGCACATGCCGGCGCAGCGACTGGGTGACCGCACCCAGCGATGCGCCCAGGTCGTAGAGGGCGGTATGCGGCTGGGCAAAGCGTGCGGCCAGCACACCGAGGTTTTCCACGATGGTTGGATACCCCGGCACCGAGCGCTTGATCATGTCTGGGAACACGCGCACCACGTCCTCGTTGAAGACGAAGTCGGGCACTTGCTCCAGGGGTTGGGCAAAAAGGCGGTCGGGTTGTTTGCTCACGGCGGATCCAGGCTGCGGGTGGTAGGCAAGGGCGGCATTCTAGCCAAACCGCGGCCTGGATGCATGATTGGCTGACCGGCGCTGCAGCTCAGTTGACCCGAAGGGCGCAATCGAAGGTTTGCACGGGCGCGACGTCGGTGGCCCAAGGCTGCTGGTAGACCAGCACCAGCTTGCCTTCACCCCGGGCGTGGGCCTGGTAGCGCCAGGTGGACAAGCCCGAGCTGCCGACCATGCCTGTGTCGTCTGGCGCGCTGTAGACCTCGGGGCCAAGGCTGTGCAGTACACCGGCTGCCGGGTCCTGCACACGCCAACGGTAGCCGGTAGAGGGGTTGCTGGGCAGGCTCAGCGTGAGGTTCTGGCCAACCTGCAGGCGGATGGGGCACTCGCTTTCGGCGTCCAGTTCGACGGGTTGAGTGGGTTGCTGGGCGCAGGCGCCCAGCAGGGCGAAGCTCAGGGGAACGAGCAGACGAGGGGCGGTCATGTTGGCTCCGGAGGCTGGCGATGGCCTGAGGATAACCGATGATCAAGGAAATTTGTGGGGCTTGTGCCTGATGCCGGTCAGTCAAGCGGTTGGGGCCGCTGTGCGGCCCATCGCAGGCAAGCCGGGCTCCCACAGGGATCGCGTCAGGGCTGACAGGTGTTTGCCACAAGG
>NZ_AEWE02000034.1:0-42754 GCF_000190455.2 Pseudomonas sp. TJI-51 | reverse complement strand
CAAACACCTGTCAGCCCTAAGGCGATCCCTGTGGGAGCTGGCTTGCCAGCGATAGGGCCGGCGAGGAACAAAAAAGCCCCGGCATTTCTGCCAGGGCTTCTTCTTGTGGCTTGCAGCTTACAACTTGCCGCTCAGCTTACGCCTGTACCACCGGGATCTTGGCGTTGGCAGCCGCTTCGCGGAACTCGGCGATCTGGTCGAAGCTCAGGTAGCGGTAGACGTCGGCAGCCATGCTGTCGATGTCTTTGGCGTACTGCATGTACTCTTCGACGGTCGGCAGCTTGCCGATGATCGAAGCCACGGCAGCCAGCTCGGCCGACGCCAGGTACACGTTGGTGGCGTCGCCCAGGCGGTTCGGGAAGTTACGGGTCGAGGTGGAGACCACGGTCGAACCGGTCTGCACACGTGCCTGGTTACCCATGCACAGCGAGCAGCCTGGCATTTCCATGCGTGCACCGGCCTTGCCGTAGATGCCGTAGTAGCCTTCTTCGGTCAGCTGGTGTGCGTCCATCTTGGTTGGCGGGGCCAGCCACAGACGGGTCGGAATACCGCCCTTGACCTTCTCCAGCAGCTTGCCGGCAGCGCGGAAGTGGCCGATGTTGGTCATGCACGAACCGATGAACACTTCGTCGATTTTCTCGCCCTGAACCGAGGACAGCAGGCGCGCGTCGTCTGGGTCGTTCGGCGCGCAGAGCACAGGCTCTTTGACGTCGGCCAGGTCGATCTCGATGATTTCGGCGTACTCGGCATCGGCGTCGGCCGACAGCAGCTCAGGCTTGGCCAGCCAGGCTTCCATGGCCTGGGCGCGGCGCTCGAGGGTACGGGCGTCGCCGTAACCTTCGCCGATCATCCAGCGCAGCAGGGTGATGTTGGACTTCAGGTACTCGGCGATGGCCTTTTCTGGCAGCTTGATGGTGCAGCCGGCAGCAGAGCGCTCGGCCGAAGCGTCGGACAGCTCGAAGGCTTGTTCGACAGTCAGTTCGTCCAGGCCTTCGATTTCCAGGATGCGGCCGGAGAAGGCGTTTTTCTTGCCTTTTTTCTCGACGGTCAGCAGGCCTTGCTTGATGGCGTAGTAAGGGATGGCATGGACCAGGTCACGCAGGGTGATGCCAGGCTGCAGCTTGCCCTTGAAGCGCACCAGGATCGACTCTGGCATGTCCAGCGGCATGACGCCGGTGGCCGCAGCGAACGCAACCAGGCCGGAACCGGCCGGGAACGAGATGCCGATCGGGAAGCGGGTGTGCGAGTCGCCGCCAGTACCCACGGTGTCGGGCATCAGCATGCGGTTCAGCCAGCTGTGGATGATGCCGTCGCCTGGGCGCAGCGACACGCCGCCACGGGTGCGGATGAAGTCTGGCAGGGTGTGGTGGGTGGTGACGTCGATCGGCTTCGGATAAGCCGCGGTGTGGCAGAACGACTGCATCACCAGGTCAGCGGAGAAGCCCAGGCAAGCCAGGTCTTTCAGCTCGTCACGGGTCATCGGGCCGGTGGTGTCCTGGGAGCCGACGGTGGTCATCTTCGGTTCGCAGTAGGCACCTGGGCGCACGCCCTGGCCTTCAGGCAGGCCACACGCACGGCCGACCATTTTCTGCGCCAGGGTGAAGCCCTTGCCGCTGTCGGCTGGCTGCTCCGGCTTCTTGAACAGCCCGGATGGGCCTTGGCCCAGTTCGGCACGGGCTTTTTCGGTTAGGCCACGGCCGACGATCAGCGGGATACGGCCGCCAGCGCGCACTTCATCCAGCAGCACTTCGGTTTTCAGGGCGAAGGTGGTGACCAGCTCGTCGCTGCCATGGCGGCGCACTTCACCTTTGAACGGGTAGACGTCGATGACGTCGCCCATGGCCAGGTTGGTGCAGTCGAACTCGATCGGCAGGGCGCCGGCGTCTTCCATGGTGTTGTAGAAGATCGGGGCGATCTTGGTGCCGAAGCAGAAACCACCGGCGCGCTTGTTCGGCACGTACGGGATGTCGTCGCCGAAGAACCACAGCACCGAGTTGGTGGCGGATTTACGCGAGGAACCGGTACCGACCACGTCACCGACATAGGCAACCGGGTAGCCTTGGGCCTTGACCGCTTCGATCTGGGCCAGTGGGCCTACCGAGCCCGGCTGCTGCGGCTCGATGCCGTCACGGGCCATTTTCAGCATGGCCAGGGCGTGCAGCGGGATGTCAGGGCGCGACCAGGCATCGGGTGCAGGGGACAGGTCGTCGGTGTTGGTCTCGCCAGGCACCTTGAACACGCTCAGGGTGTACTTGTCGGCGATGGCCGGGCGCGAGGTGAACCACTCGCCGGCAGCCCAGGATTCCAGCACGGCCTTGGCATTGGCGTTGCCAGCCTTGGCTTTTTCGGCCACATCGTGGAAGGCATCGAACATCAGCAAGGTGTGCTTGAGCTGTTCGGCCGCGACGGCGCCCAGTTCGGCGTCGTCCAGCAGCGCGACCAGCGTTTCGATGTTGTAGCCGCCCTGCATGGTGCCCAGCAGTTCGGTGGCGTGCTTGCGGTCGATCAGTGGCGATTGGGTTTCGCCCTTGGCGACGGCAGAGAGGAAAGCAGCCTTGACATAGGCAGCTTCGTCGACCCCTGGCGGTACACGGTGGGTGATCAGTTCTACGAGGAAGGCTTCTTCGCCGGCCGGCGGGTTTTTCAGCAGCTCGACCAGGCCTGCGGTTTGTTCGGCGTTCAGCGGCTGGGGCACGATGCCCAGGGCGGCGCGCTCTTCGATGTGTTTGCGGTAGGCTTCAAGCACAGTTATTTCCCTCATCAGTGGTCCCTAAAGGGGGTCCGGGACGCTCATCCAGCATTCAATGCACCCATGCGCCGCCACGGCTTTTTGAGCCGCCCGGCCAGGGTCGCAAAGAATCCTTACGGAAGCTGCTTTCAAAGTTTTACGCCTGCAGAACGGGGTGCTGATGAGGGCTGGCGCGGGCATGCGAGGGATGCATGGCCCGGGCCAACGCCGTTCTACCGGATCAACTGTGCTCGTGACGCTTTGAAAACAGCTTCCTACGGACATTGTTGCCTGTGAAAAGGCCGGATGATTCTACGGCAAAAAAAGCCCGAAGGTAAGGCGCAGAACATCACTTTAACGAGTGACCCTGATTAGACAAAGGGCTAACATGGGCGCGTGTTCCACCGCCATGCTGTTGTTTTTCATGTCCAACAACTCCATCAAGACCCCTTGCGTCGGCCTGTGCTCCACGGTGTATGGGGACACGGTTTGCCGCGGCTGCAAGCGCTTCCACCACGAAGTGATCCACTGGAACGGCTACGATGACGCGCAAAAGCGCGCCGTGTGGCTGCGCCTTGAGCAGTTGCTGGTGCAGGTCATGATGGCCAAGCTCGAGGTGTTCGACAAAAGCCTGTTGCGCCAGCAACTGGAGCAGCGCTCCATCCGCTTCGTCGACCAGCAGTCGGAATATTGCTGGGCGTACCAGCTGATCGCCCGCGGTGCGCGGATGATCCGTGATCTGGAAGCCTACGGCATGGTACTGCTGCCGGAATTCCGCGATTGGGAACTGCCGCAGTTGCGCGATGCCATCGACCGCGAATTCTTCCTTTTGTCCGAAGCGCACTACCAGCGTTACATCGCTCCTGCGTTTCTCGACAGCTCGCTGGGCTAAGCGCTGGCATCAGCGCCTTCGCCGCGTTCACGCCTTGTTTGCATGGCCTGGGAGCGGGTTCCGGCTGCAAGCGGGCAACAGCACTCACTACTGTCTTCCTTTTCCGCCAGTGAAGAGGGCTCGACGGCATGTCCCACTACCAATTCCAACCTCAGAAAAGCTTCATTGCCAGGCTGTACTGGCAGCCACGCCTGAGTACGCAAGGGCAGGTTCAAGGCGTGCCCATCGGTGACACAGGTAATGGCGATTCGCCCTTTACCAGTGGTGGCTGGCTGCACGCCGGCGAAGACCATTACACCGACACGGTGGCACCGGCGTATGTGATCTCACGGCGCAAATTTCGCACGCTGTTCTGGTTCGGCTGCTACGAGACCGATGGTGAGTACGACTTCGAGATCCGCGCCGTGGGGGACGAAGACAGCCATCCGCACTGGCGGCGGCGCGGTCACCGCCTGGATGTCAGCCGCAACGGCTATCTGGCCCTGTACTCGGCCGCGCAGGCCGTTGGCCATGACGCCCTGGCCGCCGGTACCATGCTCTGGCGCCTCGATGGCCTGGCGCCAGAGCAGCTTGCCGAAGGCGATGCGGTCAGCGACGTGAGCCTGGTCAGCCTGCATGGCAAGACGGTCAGGCGGCTGGTCGAGGATGGCTTTCCCTACCTCAGCGAGGTGCAAGGTGAAGCAGGCTACCTGCACCTGCAGGTGCTGAGCATAGGGGCCGCCTGACCTTGGCGGTGTTTCAGTCGCCGTAGTATTCGCACCCGCTGGTGCAGGTCTCGTGGATGCGGACTTTGGACAGCTCCGGCAGCAGCGGCTTGACCTGATCCCAGATCCACTTGGCGATTACCTCGCTGGTGGGGTTTTCCAGGCCGGGAATGTCGTTCAGGTAATTGTGGTCGAGCTGCTCGTAGATCGGCTTGAAAATGGCCTTCACCTCGGCGAAGTCACGGATCCAGCCGGTGTGCGGGTCCAGCGGGCCGGTCAGGTGCAGGCCGACCTTGAACGAGTGGCCGTGCAGGCGGCCGCATTTGTGCCCGGCAGGCACGTGGGGCAGCCGGTGGGCCGATTCGAATGTAAATTCCTTGAAGATTTCCACGCTGTCAGAACTCTGAGTGAATCAATAATGCGCGCAGTTTAACAGCATGACCGCTACAAGGCTTGCAGGCGTTCATGCAGCCGCCCGGTGGCGACCAGTTCCAGCAATTCGTCGCCCAGCCGCTGGCTTTCGGCAATGGCCTTGTACCAATAGCGTTTGCGCCCCGCGGCATCGCCCATGAAACGCTTGAAGTCGTTGCGGTCTGGCAACTTGCCGAAGGGCAGGGCGGCCAGATAGTGCGGCGAGGGCGTCATCAGCAACACGTTCTGCAGCCGCCTGGCATCGCCCTTGCGCCAGGGCAGCGCCTTGTCGAACCAGCCGGGTATGACCTTGTCGGTGAAGTGCGGGTACAGCACCAGGTCGTCGCCGTGGTAAGGCAGGTCGAGGTGGTAATCGAGCAAGCCGCCGTCGCGGTAAGTACCGGCGCCCGCCCCAGGAATATCCTTCACTCCCTGCATGACCATCGGGATCGAGCCCGAGGCGAGCAGGGCCTGGCGCAGGTTGGCCAGGTCCAGCGGCAGGCAGCGCGAAGGGAAGTCGGTCAAGGCATCGAGCGGCGGCGCGCTACGCCCGTCATGCAGGATGATGCGCTCGAAGTGGCGCGCCAGGCGTGCCCGGCCCAATAGATTGCTGGCGACCACCGAGCCCAGGCCGAGGCCCAGGCGGGCACGCTGGTCGTGGGCGAGCTGACCATGGCTTTTCACCACCAGGATGTTCAGGCGATAGTGCGGGTTGGCCAGCAACTGGGCGTCGCGGCCCTGCAGCAGGTCATCGAGCATTGTTGCGCAACTGCGGCTGATTTCTGCCGGTGTAACCCCTTTGGCGAAGTCTTGCTCGGTATACAGTTCGCCAAGCCGGCGGATGCCGGCCACCGGGTCTTGCATGCAGGCACTGGCGAAGCGCCAGGCGCCGATCGAGGCGCCGATCAGTGCGCGTTGGCGGGGTGCCGACGGTAGCCACTCACCGAACAGGGCCAGGTCCAGGCCTTGGATGCCGAGTGGCTTCGGCCCGCCCGCTGCGCCTGGCAGCACACCTACATCGGCCGCCTGTAGCCCGCGCTCGCGGATGTGCTGCAGGGCACGTTGGCCCGCCTTGAACGTGAGCGCAGGGTATTTGATGTGGATGGCGCTCATGACGGATCTCCTGGGTATCGAGCCGGTGATTATAAGGTTCGGTGAAGCGAATACTGCGTGCTGATGCAACGGCTCGGTGGAACATCACACGGCCCCGCAGGCTGCGCTATCATGCCGCCCGTTGCTTTCAGGTTGAATTAAGGACCGCCGGGTAATCTTAACCCCGTAGACAACTTGTACAGCTCTCAGGAGAGAAGCACGATGAAAACCTTGACTGCCCTGTTCACCGCCGCCGCCCTTGCCCTGGGCGCCAATGCCGCTTTCGCCAAGGATGTGCAGCCCGACGAAGTGGTCAAACTGGTAAACGCCAAGACCATCAAGTCGCTGGATGAACTCAAGGCCACTGCCGTCGCCAAGCACCCCGGCGCCACCGTTACCGATTCCGAGCTGGAAGACGAGTACGGCCGTTACATCTACAAAGTCGAGCTGCGCGATACCCAGAACGTGGAATGGGACGTGGCACTGGACGCCAAGACCGGTGAAGTGGTGAAGGACGAGCGAGACAACTGATGCGTCGCTTACCACGGCCAGCGCGCTACCTGGCGCTGGCGCTGCTGGCCGTGTGCTCGCTGGCAGCCGCCCGCGACCTCGATCAGGATGAAGCCCTTAAGCTGCGGCAAAAGGGCGTCATCCTGCCACTCGAACAGTTGCTGGAAACCGCCCTGGGGCGTTACCCCGGGGCGCGTTTGCTGGAAGCCGAACTGGAAGAGGACGATGATCGCTACGAATATGAGGTCGAGCTGCTGACACCTGCTGGCGTGGTTCGCGAAATCAAGCTTGACGCCAGCACCGGCGCCCTGCTCAAAGATGAGGAAGACGACTGAATGCGCCTGTTGCTTGTCGAGGACAACGTACCGCTGGCCGATGAGCTGATTGCCGGCTTGCAACGCCAGGGCTATGCCGTGGACTGGCTGGCCGATGGCCGTGACGCGGTGTACCAGGGCCAGAGCGAGCCTTATGACCTGATCATCCTCGACCTCGGCTTGCCGGGCATGCCGGGCCTGGAGGTACTCGCCCAGTGGCGTGCCGCTGCGTTGGCCACGCCGGTGCTGATCCTGACCGCGCGCGGCTCCTGGGCCGAGCGTATCGAAGGGTTGAAGGCAGGGGCCGATGACTACCTGAGCAAGCCGTTTCACCCCGAGGAGTTGCAGTTGCGCATACAGGCGCTGTTGCGCCGTGCCCGCGGCCTGGCCAACCAGCCCAGGCTGGAAGCGGCCGGCTTGCACCTGGATGAAGGCCGCCAATGCGTGAGCCGCGACGGTGTAGATATCCAGCTGACCGCTGCCGAGTTTCGCTTGCTGCGCTACTTCATGCTGCACCCGCAGCAGATCCTGTCCAAAAGCCACTTGGCCGAACACCTGTACGACGGTGAAACAGAGCGTGACTCCAATGTATTGGAGGTGCACGTCAATCACTTGCGCCGCAAGCTGGGGCGCAGCGTGATCGAAACCCGCCGTGGGCAAGGTTACATCTACGCCGGGAGCGCCGAGTGAAGTCGATCCAGGCGCGCTTGAGCCTGGGCCTGGTCGCTGTGCTGGTGGTGGTGGGCGTGGTGCTGGCACAACTGACCCTGTGGTTGTTCGAAGCCGGCCTGCAACGCTACCTGGAAAACGGCCTGCGCAAGGAAAGCGAGAACCTGCTGGTGGCCCTGGTGCGGGGGCCGTCCGGCCTGCAGCTGGACGAGCGGCGTATCTCGGCGGCTTATCAGCGGCCGTTTTCCGGCTACTACTTCCGCATCGACTTCGACCAGGGCACCTGGCGTTCTCGCTCGTTGTGGGACCTGGATATGCCCAAACCGGCGGCCCCAGGGCTTTCCGACAGCCATGAGCTGCGGCCGGAAGGGCAGCACCTGTTGGCACTGCGTGCCGACTACCGGCGCCTGGGGCAGGATATTTCCATCAGCGTGGCCCAGGACTATTCCCCGGTACGCCAGGGGTTCCGGCGCCTGCAACAGATCGGCCTGGGCATGGGCCTGGTGGCGTTGATCCTGGTGCTGGTGCTGCAGCGCATCACCGTCACCCGCTCGTTGCGGCCGCTGGAGCGGGCACGCCAGCAGATCGCCCAGCTGCAGCAGGGGCAGCGTTCGCAACTGGATGCCGAAGTCCCCAGCGAGCTGGCCCCGTTGGTGGGGCAGATCAACCATTTGCTCAGCCACACCGAAGACAGCCTGCGCCGTTCACGCAATGCCCTGGGCAACCTTGGCCATGCGCTGAAAACACCGCTGGCGGTGCTGCTCAGCCTGGCGTCGAGCGAGCGCCTCAAGGATTTGCCGCAAGTCAGCGCGCAGATGCGTGAGCAACTGGAGCAGATCCAGCAACGCCTGGCCCGTGAGTTGAACCGGGCGCGCCTGGCCGGCGACGCCCTGCCAGGCGCGCAGTTCGATTGCGATGCCGAGTTGCCCGGCCTGCTCGAAACCCTGGGCATGATCCATGGCGAAGGTTTGCTGCTGGCCAGTGATGTGCCGCCTGGGCTGTCACTGCCATGGGACCGTGAAGACGTTCTGGAGCTGCTGGGCAACCTGCTGGACAACGCCTGCAAATGGGCTGACAGCGAAGTGCGCCTGGGGGCCGAGGCGGATGCCGAAGGGTATCGGCTGTGGGTCGATGATGATGGGCCAGGCATCCCCGAGGGGCAGCGCCAGCAGGTGCTGGGGCGCGGGTCGCGGCTGGACGAGCAGGTGGACGGGCACGGCCTGGGCTTGGGCATCGTGCGTGACATCGTGGAGGCCTGGGGAGGGCAGCTGGCGTTGCAGCAAAGCCCGTTGGGCGGGCTGCGGGTGAGCCTGAACCTGCCGCGCAAGGCCTAGTGGTCCCGAGGCGCGCCTGCGGCTGCGGCGGCCTGCTTTGCCGATAGGCACTGCAAAAAAATTGCAGTACAGGCGCATTTTTTTGAATTGGCCCATTCGCGCCGCGCTCGGCACAATGCCTTCACGAAACCGCGTGGTTTCCATCTCTCCACGGACGGAGCCCCTTGTGATATTGCCTGCGCAATACCAGGCCCAGGCAGCTGCCCTGGGCTTTCTTTTCAAACCGAAAAAAACACGACCCCGATAGTTCAAATGCCTGCCTCGCGTTCCGAAAGTCGTCTGCTGCGGCTATTGCCGCCCGCCCTGAATATCCCCCCCAAAGAATGGTTGCGTGCCGGTATTGGCGCACTGCTTGGCTTGTTCCTCGCCGGCTGGCTGACCAGCATGGCCTACGGCCCGGGCATTGCTCTGCACTTGCTCGGCCCGTTGGCCGCGTCGGCGGTGCTGGTGTTCGCGGTGCACTCCGGCCCGTTGGCTCAGCCTTGGCCAGTGCTGGGCAGTTACGCCCTGGCAGGCGCTGTTGGCCTGGCCATGCGCCAGGGCTTCGGCCCCGAGTTGTGGGTCGCCGCCGTGGCGCTGGGGATCTCGATCCTGGTCATGTGCCTGCTGCGCTGCCTGCACCCGCCGGGTGGCGGGGTGGCCGTGAGTGCGGTACTGGCCGACCCGGGCCTGACCGCCCTGGGCGACCACCTGTTGCAACCGGTGTTGCTCAATGCACTGATCCTGGTAACGGTGGCAGTGCTCTGCAACCGCCTGACGGGTGTGCGCTACCCCAAAGGCGCGGTAATCCGCAAGGACCTGCACCATACCCATGACCCGCTGCCTACCGAGCGCGTTGGCGTGCGCAGCGAAGACCTGGATCATGCCCTCGAAGAGCTGGGCGAGTTCGTGGACGTCACCCGGGACGAACTGGAGCGCATTATCCTGGCCACCGAGCAGCATGCCTTGCAGCGCAGCCTGGGCGGCATCACCGCGGCGTCAGTGATGTCTCGCGATGTGCAATTCGCCAGCCCCGACACGACGTTGGAGCAGGCCTGGGCCATGCTGGCCAGCCATCATCTGAAAACACTGCCGGTGCTGCAGCACGGCAAACTGGTGGGCATTGTCAGCCTCAGCGATCTGGTTGGCCCGGCCATGCAACGTGGCCGCTTCACCTGGCGCGGACTGTTCGGCCGCCCGCCCGTGCGCCTGGCCCAGGTGATGATGCAGCCAGTGGTCAGCGTCAGCAGCCAGCACCCGCTGGAGCGCCTGCTGCCGCTGCTGTGCGAACAAGGCCTGCATTGCCTGCCGGTGCTCGACGATGGGCGCCTGGTGGGGGTGATCACCCAGACCGACCTGATTGCCGGCCTCAAGCGACAGTTGCTCAGCAAGGCCCAACAGGTTTCAGAGAACAGGGTCCCAGCGTTGTGACCAGTCGCTTGCGCCGGCGGCCACCAGCCGGCGCAGCACGCTGAACGCCTGCTGCAGGGCTTCGCTGTCGCGTTTGCGCGGGTAGACCAGATAGGTTGGGTAGGTGAATTCAGGCGCGTGCGGGACTCGCTCGAAAACCCCGCTGTCGAGGTAGGCTTGAACCACCCGTGTGCGGAAGTAGCCGCTACCGCCTTGGTCGAGAATGAACTGCAGCGCCAGTGGTCCGAGGTTGAAGCTCAGCGCCGGGCGCGCGCAGTCGGGCAAGGCGGCGTCATGCTGGCGGCGGAAGGCCTGGCCCCAGTCGATGTAGATATACGGCTCGGGCCGATCGACCCGGCGCACGCGGATCAGCTTTTCTTCCATCAACTGCTCGACCTGCAAACCCGGGCCATAGGTTGGCTGGTAGACCAGCGCAGCGTCCAGCAGGCCCATCTCGACCTTGCGCAGCAGCGCCTCGCCGTCGCTGACCTCGCTGCGGATCGCGTGGCTGGGCAGTTCGCGATGCAGGGCGCTGACCCAATCGAGCATCATCGGGTTGCCCAGGCTCACTTCACCGCCTACATGCAGCACCTGCTGGCAGCCCTCGGGCAGCGGCAGGTCACGGCGCGCCGCCTCCCAGGTCTGCACCAACTGGTTGGCATAACTGACGAAAGCTTCGCCATCGCAGGTCAAGCTGGCGCCACTGCGGCTGCGCACGAACAACTGGCAACCCAGCTGCTGTTCAAGGCGCTGCACCCGGGCGGTGATCGCCGTTTGCGAAACGAACAGGCGCTCGGCGGCAGCGACCAGGCTGCCGCAACGCACGATCTCCAGAAAGGTACGGGCCTGTTCGATATCCATGGGCTGCTCGGTGGCTTGAGGGGGGCCTATTCTAGGGGTTTTGCACCGAAATAGGGCGCATTGGCGCGTTATGCAAATTTGCAGGTCGGTTGTGACTTTAGTCGCCTGGCGAGGCGGGCGGTGCAGGCCATACTTCAGGTTCGCCCTTCAATAACAACAAAATCGGGTTCCTTTCGATATGAGCTACCAGCACAGCTACGCCCAGTCCATCTCCGACCCTGCCGCTTTCTGGGCGGAACAGGCCGCTCACCTGGCCTGGTATCAAAAACCTGCCCAGGTCTTGCAAGAGAACGCCGATGGCACCCACCACTGGTTCGCCGATGGCCGGCTCAATAGCTGCTACCTGGCCCTCGATCACCAGATCGAGCAGGGCCGCGGCGAGCAATTGGCGCTGATCTACGATTCGCCGGTGACTGGCGTGCAGCAAACCTACACCTACCTGCAGTTACGCGACGAGGTGGCGCGCCTGGCCGGCTTGCTGCGCGAGCTGGGCGTTAACAAAGGCGACGGCGTGATCATCTACATGCCCATGGTGCCGCAGGCGGCCATGGCCATGCTGGCCTGTGCGCGGATTGGTGCGGTGCACTCGGTGGTGTTCGGTGGCTTCGCCGCCAACGAGCTGGCCCTGCGCATCGATGACGCGCGGCCGGCGCTGCTGCTGACGGCTTCCTGCGGGCTGGAGTTTGACAAGGTGATCCCCTACAAGCCACTGGTCGACCGTGCGCTGCAACTGGCCAGGCACCAGCCGCGCTCAGTGCTGGTGCTGCAGCGGCCGCAGGTGAAGGCCGATCTGCTGCCAGGGCGCGACCTGGATTGGCAGGTGGCGGTGCAGACTGCCAAGCCGGTTGAGCCGGTAGCGCTGGATGCCGGTGACCCGCTGTACATCATGTACACCTCGGGCACCACAGGCAAACCCAAGGGCATCGTCCGCGAAAACGGCGGCAACGCAGTGGCACTGTGTTACGCCATGCGCCATATCTACGGCATGCAAGCCGGTGATGTGTGGTGGGGCATTTCCGATGTGGGCTGGGTGGTGGGGCACTCGCTGATCGTCTACGGGCCGTTGATGAGCGGCTGCACCACGATATTCTACGAGGGCAAGCCGATTCGCACGCCAGACGCCGCTGCCTACTGGCGGGTGGTCGAGCAGTATCGGGTCAATGCGCTGTTCTGTGCGCCCACGGCCATGCGTGCCATTCGCAAGGAGGACCCGCAGGGCGAGCGGGTGCGCAACCATGACCTCAGCTCGCTGCGCCATGTGTTCCTGGCGGGTGAAAAGCTCGACTCGAGCACCCATCAATGGCTGGAGCAGGTGAGTGGCAAGCCTGTGCACGATCATTGGTGGCAGACCGAGACCGGCTGGCCAGTCACTGCGCCCTGCGTGGGGCTGGAGGGCAGCGCGGCACGGCCGGGTTCGAGCAACCGCGCCGTGCCCGGCTATCACGTGCGTGTGCTGGACGACGAAGGGCGCCTGCTGGGCCCCCACCAGCAGGGCTCGATCGTGATCGCCCTGCCATTGCCGCCCGGTTGCAGCCAGACGCTGTGGGGCGACCACGCACGTTACCTGCAGGCCTATCTGCACAGCTACCCTGGCTACTACCACACGGGCGATGGCGGCTACCTGGACGATGATGGCTTCGTTTACATCATGGGGCGCACCGATGATGTGATCAACGTATCCGGGCATCGGCTTTCCACGGGGGAAATGGAAGACCTGGTGGCGCGCCACCCGGCAGTGGCCGAGTGCGCGGTGATTGGCGTGCATGACGAAATAAAGGGCCAGGTGCCGTTGGCGCTGGTGGTGCTCAAGGACGGCGAGGGCATTACCGAGGCGCAGTTGCTGGTCGACCTGGTGCGCTGCGTGCGCGAGGAAATAGGCCCGTTGGCGTGCTTCAACCGAGTGCGACTGGTGAAGCGCCTGCCCAAGACCCGGTCCGGGAAGATCCTGCGGGCGGTGTTGCGCAAGATTGCAGATGGGCAGGACTACGTCCCGCCTTCGACCTTGGACGACCCGGCAGTGCTGGGAGAGATCGAGGCGCTGCTGGCTGACTTGCCCAGGGCGGTTTAGCCCTGCGGCCCGACCACCTGCAGCTGCCCCAGGCGGCTGCGGGTGCGCATCAGGTCGGCAAGCGGCCCACCCAGGCTTTCTTCCAGTGGTCGTTTGCCGATCACCGTCACCTGTCTGTCCTGGTCGTACAGCACATCCACCAGGTTGACGAAACGTTGTTGCGCCGCCAGTGAGCAGTCCGCCAGGTCATCCAGCCCATCGATGACCCATTCGTCGAACTGCTCGGCCAGCACCAGGTAGTCGATCACCGCCGTGGCTTTTTCGCACAGGTCGTCGAAGCCGAGCACCACGCGCCGGCCATCCACCGCCAGGGCCCGCAGTGGGCGCTTGTTCACGTTCAGCTGCACTGGCCGTGGCGCGGGTACCTGCAACGCCTGGCGCTGTGCCGCAGTGCCGGGCCATACATAATGCCCCTGGGTGAACCGCTGCTGCTCGCGGTTGGCCGGCAGGCTGCGAAAGTCGGTATCGCCACCGACTTCCAGGACCTCCATCGAGCTGTTGATCAGGCGGATCACCGGCAGGAAACGCTCATGGTACAGGGGGTTGGGCAGCAGCCCCTCAGGCGCGTAGTTGGACGTCACCAGCAAAAACACCCCGCGGCTGAACAAGGCATTGAACAGCCGGGTGAGCAGCATGGCATCGCCAATGTCATGTACATGGAATTCATCGAAACACAGCACCCGGCAATCGCCTATCAGCTCGTCCAGGGTCGCGCCCAGTGCGTCGTCCAGCGCCCGGTGGCGATGCATGCCTTGGTGCAGGCGGGCAAAAAAATCATGAAAGTGCAGGCGCTTCTTGGCTTCGACCGGTACGGCCTGATAGAAGCCGTCGAGCAGCCAGCTTTTGCCCCGGCCGACCGAGCCGTACAGGTACAGGCTACGCGGCTGGCCTTGCTCCAATTGTGCCAATTGCCTGGCCATGCAGTGGATCACCCGGCGCTGGCCATCGCTGAGCTGATAACCACGGCTGTGCGCCTTGTCTTCGAACCAGGCGAGCAGTTCGCTCTGATGCGCGGCAGCGCCGCGCAGGCGTTGGCCAAGTTGGCGCAGCGGGGTAGGGATCCAGGCAGGCAAAAGCACAGCTCCTTGGGCATTGACGGGGCAGTGTGCAGCTTGCCCGAGGGCGGCGATTTTGACCAATAGAGAAATTGCGCGGCAATCATCACTTCTCGCGATAGGTGTCGCCGCCACGGCTGCCCGCTGGGCTATGCCTTGCGTTCCAGCTGGCGCTCGATCATGTACTTCACCGCCAGGCGGCGCTCTTTCAGGTGGCGCAGGTCCTCGTCGACGAAATTGCCTGCCGAGATGGCCTCGGCGGCCAGTACCTGGTTGTCGATATCGACGTACTCATCCAGCAAGCGATCCAGTGCCTTGTCGGCCTGGCGACGTTGTTGAACGATCTCGCGTGGGTAGTGCAGGTCCTGGTAAAGGTCGTGAGAGACAGGCATGGGTTCCTCCTTGGTCAATGCAGATGGGTTATCTGATTTGAAGGGAGGAACGCGAATGTGTTGAAGCGAAGCGAGAAGAAAACGACGGATGGTAGGCGGCGGCGGCAGAAATGACTAAGCCGCTGTTTTTTGGCAATTTTTTTTCATCAGGGGGTTCACAGACCGAAACTTTGTTGTTAAAGTGCCGCGCATTCCAAGACAACACGCAGTTGTCACTCACTTGGAATTGTCAGAGCAGCTCACGCTGCATCCGATACAGGGGCGTCGCCAAGCGGTAAGGCAGCAGGTTTTGATCCTGCCATGCGTTGGTTCGAATCCAGCCGCCCCTGCCATTTCCCAGTTCCAAACGTAACTTGTCCGGTGCTTATTCTGATGAGCGTCGGGTTTTGTCGTTTCTGCGCGTGCGAAATGCCACACCCACTGTGGCCGCAGCGTTGCGTTGGCCCAGGGCCGCAAAGCGGCCCAGCCATTGGTCAGCCCTGGCGCACTGCCAGGCCGCCCAGCATCTCGTTGAGCACCCGCGCCAGTTCATCGGCTTGCACCGGTTTCTGCATCACCAGGCTGCCCGGCAATTCCAACCCTTGCAACTCCGCATAGCCAGTAAGAAACACCACCGGCAGGTGCGGGCGCCGCTCGCGGGCCGCCAATGCCAGTTGCCCACCGTTGAATTCCGGCATGGCGAAATCGGTCAGCAGCAAGTCGATCTCGTCATCCAGCAACGCCAGTGCCTGTTCGCCGCTGTGCGCCTGGCGCACCTGGTAGCCGTACTGGCGCAGTACATCGCCGAGCATGTCACGTACCAGGTGGTCATCGTCCACCAGCAGTACGGTCCGGTTACGGCCGCTATCGTTGATCGAAAGGCTGAGCACGGCAGCTGCCGGTTCACTGACCGCGCGGTCTTTCACTGCTGGCAGGTATACCGCCACCTCGGTACCACGCCCTGGCTTGGTGTCGATGCGCACACCACCACCGGACTGTTTGGCGAAACCAAAGACCTGGGCCAGCCCAAGCCCTGAACCCTTGCCGATATCCTTGGTGGTAAAGAACGGCTCGAACACCTTGGCCACCACCTCTTCGCTCATGCCGCACCCGGTGTCGCGAATGCTCAGCATCACGTATTCGCCCCGCTCTGGGTCTTCCGGGCGCTGTGGGGCGGTGTCGATGCAGGTGTTGTGGGTCGCCAGGATCAACTGGCCGCCATCGGGCATGGCATCGCGGGCATTGATGGCCAGGTTGAGGATGATCATTTCAGTCTGGGTCGGATCGGTCAGCGCCTGCCACAAGCTTGGGTCCAGGTCCAGGCGCACCGAGATGTTGCCGCCCAAGGTGCGGCGTAACAGTTCCTCAAGGCCCGCCAGGGTGCGGTTGAGGTTCAGCGGTACCGGTTCCAGGCGCTGGCGACGGGAGAAGGCGAGCAATTGCGAGGTCAACTTGGCACCGCGCTCACCCGCTTCGCGAACATGCTTGAGGCGCGACCGGGCTTTGTCCAGGTCGCCCCGGGTCAGGTCGCGCTCAAGGAAACTGGCACCGGTGAGGATCACGGTCAGCAGGTTGTTGAAGTCGTGCGCCACGCCGGCAGTCAGCTGGCCGACCGCTTCCAGGCGCTGCATCTGCTGCAAGGCGGCCTCGATGCGCTCGCGCTCATCGATCTGCTCGCGCAGGCGAGCATTGGCTTCGGCCAGGCCCAACGCGGTTTCGCGCTCGCTGGTGATGTCCCGGGCGACCACGTAAAGCAGGGTGTCTTCGGGCACCACGACCCACGACAGCCAGCGTTGCTGGCCACTGGCGTGAAGGATGCGGCCAACGAAACGCACGCTGGTACGGCCGTGCGCGAGCGCGGCCAGTTCGGTCAACAGCAGTTCCTGATCGCTGTCGGGCAACAGGTGCAACAGCGACGACTGGCTCAGGCGCTCGCGGGAAAAGCCCAGGCTGGCTTCCCAGGCGGGGTTCAGCGCCACCGGGGTCAGGTCCTTGTTCAGCACTGCCAGCAGATCCTGTGACAGCTCCCAGGCGCGGTCGCGTTCACGGGTGCGGCGCTCGACCCGCTCGCCCAGCATTTCGTTGAGCTGGCGCAGTGCCTGGGTGGCCAAGCGCTGGGTGTTGATGTCTTGCAGCACGCCGGAAAAGCGCACGCACTGACCGTTCACGAACTGGCTCTGGCCACTGCTGAGCAACCAGCGCGGCTCCTGGCCACTGGGTTGGGCAGTGCGAAATTCCACCCGGTACTGGCCACCACTTTCGGGCAGCATGGCGTATTCGACGGCATCGCGAACCAGCGCCAGGTCGTCTGGGTAGATGCCGTCGTAGAATACCTGCATGGTCATGTCGGCGCTGGCGGGCAGACCGAACAGGGTCTTGCAGCGCTCGTCGCATATCAACAGGCCATCTTGCGGGCGCAGGTCCCAGGTGCCCATGCCCGCGGCGTCGATGGCGATGCGCGCCCGCGCCTCGACATCGACCAGCGCCTCCTCGGCGCGGCGCCGGCGCTGGCGCTCCTGCACTTCGGTCATTGCCCGGCGTACCGCCTTGGGCAGTAGCTGCAGGTTCTTCTTCAGCACATAGTCGGTAGCACCCAGGCGGATCATTTCCACGGCGTGCTCTTCGCCGTAGATCCCGGATAGAAATATGAACGGGGTGTCGGCAGCCAGGCGCTGGGCGATGGCCAGCACCTCGGTGCCGGACGAGCCCGGCAGCACGCAGTCGCAAAGGATCAGGTCGTAGTGGTCCTGCTTCAGGGCATGCTCGACCCCCGTATGGTCGAATACCAGATGCGATTGCACATGCAGCCCGCTGCGCTCCAGGCGCATCAAGGTCAGCTCGGCGTCCATCGAGCTGTCTTCGACCATCAGTAGTTTCAACGGCGTTTGCGGCATCGTTGCGGCGGCCTCAATTGCTACCGCGACGGTTCAGCCGCAGCGAGCCAGGTGGTGGTTCATTCAGTACGGCCCAGAAGATTCCCAGGTCGGAAATGGCGGCGACGAATTCCTTGAATTCCACGGGTTTGACCACATACGCGTTGACCCCTAGCTCGTAGGCGCGCAGCAGGTCGGGCTCTTCGCGGGACGAGGTCAGCATGACCGTGGGGATGCTACGTAGCTCGGCAGTGGCGCGCACTTCCTTGAGCACCTCCAGGCCGTCGACTTTGGGTAGCTTCAGGTCCAGCAGCATTACAGCAGGGTTGCCGTCATCACGATCGGCATAGGCGTTGCGGCGCAACAGGTAGTCCAGCGCCTCGGCACCGTCGCGCAGGACGATGACCTCGTTGGCCAACTGGCTACGCTCCAGAGCCAAAAGCGTCAGCTCCAGGTCTCGTGGATTGTCTTCGACCAGCAGGATGGGTTTGAGCATGATTGTTCAGGTGCCTCGGGTAGTCGCGGGTTGGCGCGGTAGAGAAAAGTGGAAACTGGCGCCATGGTCGATCTGGCCCTCGGCCCAGACACGGCCATCATGGCGCTCGATGATACGGCGCACGCTTGCCAGGCCAATCCCTGTGCCTTCGAACTCTTCCATGCGGTGCAGGCGCTGGAATACCCCGAAAAGCTTGTTGGCGTAGGCCATGTCGAAGCCCACGCCGTTATCGCGGATACAGATTTCGGTTTCTTCCGGGTGTTGCTCGGCGCTGATCGAAATGCGCGCGGGCTCACGACCGCGGGTGTACTTGATGGCATTGGCGATCAGGTTGTGCAATGCCAGGTTGATGAATGCCGGGTCCCCGATCACCTTCGGCAGTGGCGCAATGTCCCAGATGATCTCGCGGCCTTGGTAATCGGGCGCCAGTTCGCTGCGGATAGCCTCGACCAGGGCGTTCAGGTCGACATCGGACATGCGCAGGGCAGAGCGGCCCATTTGCGAGAAGTTGAGCAAGTTGTCCACCAGGCTGCCGGCGAAATTGGCGGCTTCACCGATGTGCTGCAGGAAGCGCTGGCCACGCTCGCTCAACCCTGCGCCCTCGATTTCGCCGAGCAGCTCGGTATAGCCGGCAATGTGCCGCAGCGGCGCGCGCAGATCGTGGGAAACGCTGTACGAAAACGCCTCGAGTTCCTTGTTCGAGCGGCGCAGTTCACCGGCCAGCTGTGCCAACTCCTCGGCCTTGCGCAGCACAATGCCCAGCACCGCCGTGCGCAGATCCTGCACGCCCTCGACCACCAGTGGCTCCCAAGGTGCGCAGTAGCCATGCAGTCGCTCCTGCCAGCGCTCGAAACTGTGCCGCGGGTCGAGGTTGCCCTGTGGCCCCACCTGCTTGGTCGGCTGGCCTGCCCAATTCACCGTGCGTACCTGTTCGGGGCGGAACCACAGTAGGTAGTGCGAATGGATCTGCGAAATCGCAACGGCCAGCACGCCACCGGCATGGTCTGCCAGCTCGGGCAACTCGTCGATGTCGCGGCGCACGTTGTCGGTGCAAAATACATGTTCGTCGCCACGCTGGCTCAGCCAGTGCACCAGCGCCGTGACCTGGGCGGTGGGTGGCGTCTGGCCGAACAGGTCGCAGCGCTCTGCCGAGATCACCGCGGCGCCCTGGGCGTCGGCAAAGGTCAACAGGACGTCGGGCACGTCGCGCAGGCCATCGCTGACGCTGTCATGGTCGGCCATGGACGAAATCATGCGGACAATGTGCTGGCGCAACTCCAGTACCTTGCTGGTGCTGGCGTGCGACTCGCGGGACTCGACCTGCAACGACAGCACGCTGGCCAGCAGCTCGCAGGCGGTGCGCGTACGCAGGTCTACAGGCCTGGGCTGCTGATGGTGGCAAGAGATCAGCCCCCACAACTTGCCATCGGCCACGATCGACAATGACATCGACGCCAGGGTGCCCATGTTGCGCATGTACTGCAGGTGCACCGGTGAAACGCTGCGCAGTGTCGCAAAGCTCATGTCCAGCGCCTTGCCGGTACGCGGGTTGGCTGCCGGCAGCAGCGGCGAAGGCTGGTAGTTGGCGTCCTCGATCACGCGGATACGGTTGACCCGGTAGAGTTCGCGCGCCTGGCGCGGGATGTCCGAGGCCGGAAAGCACAACCCCAGGTAGCTGGGGTAGCCCGGGTAGGCGACCTCTGCCAGAACCTGGCCATTGCCTTCTGCATCGAAGCGGTAAGCCTTGACCCGGCCAAAACCGGTGATGCGCTTGAGTTGAGCCACCGTTTGCTGCAGCAGCTCTTCAAGGCTGCCGGCCAGGTGCAGGGTGCTGACGAAGTTGCGCACCAGCGGGTAGTAATCGCCTTGCCCGATGAGGTCGGACGGCAGCCGCGGTGGTTCGAATTCGGCGATCAGCACCTGATCGTGACGGTGGGCCAGCAGGTGCAAGGCGGCGGTGTGCGGTGCCCCTTCGCACAGGTGCACATCACCAATGTGAAAGGGGAATACTTCGTCTTCGGGTAACCGCGAAAGGTGCATGCGCAAGTCGAACCCGCCACTGACCAGCTCGGCGAAATGGCAACCGATAAGCTCCCTGGCCGGCTTGCCCAGCCACTGTTCGACGTTTTCACTGGCCTGGAGTACCCGCAAGTCGGCTTCGTCGACGACCACCAGGAAACCGTGGGGCTGGACGCTGCCGGGCACCTGGATCGGTTCCTGAGCGCAACGCTCCACGGCTTGGGCGAGCGTGCTATCTGCAGTCATCAATTGAAAGCTCCTGTCTTGTCGGTCCATGCTTGCCGCACGAGTTTGAGGCAGGATGATGGAGGTACACCTTATCAGAATATCGGCCCATTCGCCGGCTTCTGGCCATTTGAGGTCTGTGAGTCACGATGGGTTCTGCCCCTTGCAGGTTTTTTTTCATCGAACGCTATCGCTTTGTTGCTAATACCAAAAAACGGTCGGTTGCAGCTTTTGGCGCCGTGCCTCGCTGCTAGGCTCAACTGAGCATAGAGCGATAAGGACAACAAGGTGAAGGAGCGCTTACTGGCCGGGTTGTTTGGCCTGTTACTGAGCAACGCTGGGGCAGCGGCAGAATTCCTGGTGGAGGTGCGGGTGCTGGTGCAGCGCGGCTGCATGCTGGTTACCCAGGCCCGCGACGCGGGCGCGCAGGCTGCTGGGCGAATCGACCTGGGTGCTGCGCCGCGGCTGGATGGCCCGGCGGCACCGCTGGCCGGGGTGTTGCTGAGCCAGCGCCCGCCGCGCCTAGAGTGCAACCCCGACACGCCTTATCAAGTACAGGTCGACGGCGGCCAGCACGGCGGCACTGGCGACGTGCGTTTCCTGGCCAGCGACGACGCCCCGGGCCGGCCTATTCCTTATCGGCTCTATCGCGACGCGGCCTGGCGCGAGCCACTGCCAGTGAACGTTGCGCAGGCGGCCCGGGTGCCCGATAGCGGCTCGGCCGAATTGCCGCTGTATGCGCGAATCGACACGCTGGCCTGGGTGCCGAAAGCCGGCCTGTACGCCGACCTGTTGAAAGTCACGGTCACTTGGTGAGGATGCTGCCATGCACAAGGACGCGCAGCCATGAACCGCACCTCGATCCTGCTGTTGACCCTGGGGCCTTTACTGGTACCAGGCGGTGCAGCGCATGGCAGCGCCACTGGCTTCATTCAGGCGCGGCTGGTGATCAGCGCCGCCTGCCAGATCAGCAGCAACAAAGCGCAACCGGCGACCCTGGCCAACCCGGGCTTGCTGGACTTCGGCGAGCGGGGCCCGAACTGGGACCAGCCGCTGCGTAGCCGGGTGGATGAAGCGGGCGGCGAGGGCAGCCTGCAAATCAGTTGCACCCCCGAAGTGCGTGCATTCAACGTGCGCATCAATGGTGGCATGCATGGCGACGACGGCATTCGTCGCCTCAGCAACGGCAGCCAGCTGATTCCCTATCAGCTGGCAGTGGACCCGGGCGGTAACAGCCGTTACGGCATCGGCCAGGCACGGGCCTTCGTCATCAGCAGCACGCAACAGATACCGATCCCCATCTACGGCGTGGTGGTGGCGCAACCGCGTGCGCTGCCAGCCGGGCTGTACCGCGACACCCTCCGGGTGACCCTGGACTGGTAACCACGCAAGGAGACTCCGATGCGAACGAACCTTTCATGCTGCATCCTCGCCGGCCTGGGTTTGGCCCTGGCCACGCAGGCCCAGGCCGCCACGGTGACCGGGACCATCAACTCGACGCTGACCTTGACGGCGGCCTGCCAGGTGAATGGCAGTTCAGGCACCTCGGGGTTGAACTTCGGCTCGCTGGATTTCGGCACCCAGGATGCCTTGTTCACCACGGCCAACGCACAGGTGCTGGGTAGCGGTGGCGCGCTGAGCATTCTGTGCTCAGCGGGCACGGTGCCGGCGATTCGCGTGCGTGCAGGGTCGCATGATGGTCAATCGACCGGCGGCACCCGTGCACTGGCTGATGGCGCGGGGAATTTCGTGCCCTACGACTTCTATACCGACTCCGGGCGCACCACCGTGTTGGCCATCGATGGCACCATCACCCTGCCAACCAGTACCGGTGTGGCGCAAACCGTCAACCTGTACGGCCAGGCGCGTGGCAAGGCCGGGTTGCCAGCTGGGGTGTACACCGACACGGTAGCCGTCGAGTTGTCGTTCTGAGCCATGCGCCATTGGCTGACGGTGGGCCTGGCTGGCCTTGGTGCGCTACTGGCGGCGCCACTGGATGCGGCCACTACCAGCACCTTCACGGTCGCGGCGCAGGTCGCTGCCGGTTGCCTGGTGGTGGGCGGTGTCAGCCAGTATGGGGTGCTGAACTATGGCACCCAGTCGGCGTTGTCCACCAGCGTGCTCAGTACCTCGCTGGGCGGCACCACGGTGACCTTCCAGTGCACCCCGGGTGTGGCGGTGAGCATGAGCCTGGGCGGTGGCCAGAACAGTACCAGCGGCACGCGCTATCTGAAGAACACCAGCGGCAGCCAGGTCCTGGCCTACCAGTTGTACCGGGATGCCGCCTACAGCCAGCCGTTGGGCATAGGGCAGAGCGCCACCGTGAGCTACAGCGACGCCACGGCGATCAAGCTGCCGGTGTATGGGCGGGTTCAGCTGACCGGCAAGCTGCCGGCAGGGACTTATACCGATGTTGTGCAAGTGATGGTGACCTGGTGAACGCCAGCGGCGCCAATGACCAGTGCTAAGGAGAGCTTGATGGCAGTAGGCGCGAAGTGGGCGCAAGGGCTGATCGGGTTGTGGTGGTTGGCAAGCCTGCCGGCTGGTGCAGCCACCTCGGTGTTGATCTGGCCGATCGACCCGGTGCTGGAGGCCGACCAGAAGGCCGGCGCACTGTGGCTGGAGAACCGCGGTACCGAGGCTGCCAACTTGCAGGTGCGGGTGTTTGCCTGGCACCAAGGGCGTTACCAGGAGCAGTTCCAGGCCCAGCGCGAGATCATCGGCAGCCCCCCGGTGGCCAATATTCCTCCTGGGCAGAAGCAATTGATCCGCCTGACCCGCACAGGCCCTTCACCTGCCGGCCAGGAAAAGGCCTATCGCATCATCATCGACGAAATTCCGCCGGCCATCCCGCTCGACAAGGCCGGCCCCGGCACCACGGCCGCCATTCGGCTGCAGATGCGCTATTCCGTACCGCTGTTCGTCTACGGCGAAGGGCTGTGGGGCAAGGCGGACCCCGAGGGCGGGCGCACCGGCGCCAGCGTGGGCAAGCCCCAGTTGAGCTGGCGGCCTGTCACGGTGCAGGGCAAGCCTTATGTGGAACTGCGCAATACCGGCCCGGTGCATGCACGGCTGACCGACGTGGTGCTGCAGCAGGGCGGCCAGCGCAAGGCGCTGGCCGAAGGTTTGCTGGGCTATGTGCTGCCGGGCGCGAGTATGCGTTGGCCGGCACCCGTGGCGCTCAATACAGGCAGTGTGCTGCAAGGCCGGGTCAACGGCCAGGCCACGGCCGGCACCCTACCCCAGGGGCAGTGAACCAGCACCAGAATGCAGCGCAGGGGCCAAGGAGGACCCGGCAATGGTTGGATACCGTGTGTGAAATGGCTAGCGCTGAGGTTGCGCCGCGGGTGCCTGCAGTTGGCCGTGCTTGGCCCAGCGCTGGCGCTGGCCGACGACCTGCCGCCGCCGCCCTCGGAGCTGTCCGCCATTGCCGACGCCACGCTGTTCCTCGACCTGATGGTGAACCGCATGCCCAAGGCTGAGCTGGTGCCGGTGCAGCAGCGGGCCGGCCAGTTGTACCTGGACAGCGCCGTGTTGCGTGCGGCGGGTGTGACACTGCCCGGCGACCCCCAGGGCGAGGTCGCCCTCGACGCGGTGAGCGGGCTGCACGCCGATTACGACAGCCGGAACCTGCGGCTGTTGCTGCAAGTGCCGCCGGCCTGGTTGCCCGAGCAGCAGGTCGGCGATCGTAACCTGTACCCGCCCAGCGATGCGCGGAGCAGCTTCGGCGCGTTGTTCAACTACGACCTGTACCTGAACGACACCGATGACGGCGGCACCTACCTGGCGGCCTGGAACGAACTGCGCGTGTTCGACGGCTGGGGCACCTTCGCCAGCACCGGGCAATGGCGCCAATCGTTCAATGGCGCGCAGGCCGACCCGGCAAGGCGGGGCTTTCTGCGCTACGACACCACCTGGCGCTTCACCGACGAGCAGCGCCTGTTGACCTACGAGGCCGGCGATTTCGTTACCGGGGCACTGCCCTGGACCCGTTCGGTACGGGTGGGCGGCGTGCAACTGTCGCGCGACTTCGCCGCGCGGCCGGACCTGGTCACTTACCCCTTGCCGGCGTTTGCCGGCGAAGCCGCGGTACCGACCTCGCTCGACCTGTTCATCAACGGCTACAAGGCCAGTTCCAACGAATTGCAGCCAGGCCCCTACACGCTGACCAATGTGCCGTTCATCAACGGTGCCGGCGAAGCGGTGGTGGTCACCACCGACGCCCTGGGCCGGCAGGTTTCCACCACCTTGCCGTTCTACGTCACCAGCAGCCTGTTGCAAAAAGGCCTGTCAGACTATTCGATAGCGGCCGGGAGCCTGAGGCGTGACTACGGTGTGCGGGACTTTGCCTACGGCGCGGGGGCGGCCAGCGCCAGCCTGCGCCATGGGGTAAGCGACACGTTCACCGTGGAAACCCACCTTGAAACCGCTGCCTCGCTGATGCTGGGTGGCCTGGGTGGCAACCTGCGGCTGGGCAACTTCGGTGTGCTCAATGCCGCGCTCGCGCAGAGCCGTTTCGACGGCGATCAGGGGCAGCAGGTCGCGCTGGGTTACCAATACAACAGCCAGCGCTTCGGTTTCAGCTACCAGCGCCTGCAACGCCGTGCCGACTATGCCGACCTGAGCCGGGTCGACACCCCGGACATACAGGCAAGCACACGCAGCGAGCAGGTCAGCCTCAGCCTCAGCCTTGACAGGTACGGCAACGTCGGTGCCGGCTACTTCGACGTGCGCGCTGCAGACGGCACGCGTACCCGGCTGATCAACCTGAGCTACAGCAGGCCGTTGTCAGGCAGCAGCAGTGTGTACCTGTCGGCCAACCGCGAAATCGCTGGCGGGCAGTGGGCCGTGCAGGCGCAACTGGTGATTCCGTTCGACACCCATGGCACGCTGGCGCTAGGCCTGGAACGCAGCAACACCGGTGAAACCCTGCAGCGGGTCAATTACGGGCGCGCCGTGCCGGTAGGCAGCGGCGTGGGCTATAACCTCGGCTATGCCCAGGGTAGCGACCGCGATGCCTATCGCCAGGCCGATGTGACCTGGCGCTTGCAGTCGGTACAGCTACAGGCCGGCGTATATGGCAGCAGCGGCGCAACGACCCGCTGGGCCGATGCCAGTGGTTCGCTGGTATGGATGGATGGGCTGTTCGCCGCCAACCGGATCGACGACGCTTTCGTCGTGGTCAGTACCGACGGCTATGCCGATGTACCGGTGCGCTATGAAAACCAGGAGGTCGGCCGTACCGACGCCGGCGGCCACCTGCTGGTGCCGTACAGCAGTGGTTACTACCGCGGCAAGTACGAGATCGACCCCATGGACCTGCCGCCCGATGTGCTGGCGCCGAATGTGGAGCAGCGTGTGGCCGTGCGCCGCGGCAGTGGCTACCTGCTGGAGTTCCCGCTGAAACGGGTACTGGCGGCGAGCATCGAGCTGGTTGATGCCAGCCAGCAGCCGCTGAAACTGGGCAGCCGGGTGACCCACGAGCAATCGGGCAGCCAGGCTGTGGTCGGTTGGGACGGGCTGGTGTACCTGGAGAACCTGTCGCCACGCAACCGCCTGCAGGTCGCGCTGGAGGGGGGCGGGCGCTGCCAGGTCGAGTTCGACTTCCCCGAAGCGCGAGGTTCGATCCCGTTGCTTGGGCCGTTGGTGTGCCGATGACGGCCTGGCAGCGGGGCCTGCTGGCAAGCTTGCTGTGGTTGCCCATGGGGGCCGCCTGGGGGTTGTGCTCATCGGTGGCGACCCTGCCGGCCGCGTTCGGCAGCCTCAATTCCACGCAGGTGCGCACCACGGCACAGAACGCCTCGACCCTGAACTCGGGGTTGCAGTGCACAGGGTCGCTGCTGAGCGTGCTGAGCAACAGCGACCATTTCTATCTCACTATCACGTCGCCCAGCAGCGGCCTGGTAGGCCCGACGGGGGATGTGATTCCTTACACGGTGTACGGCGACAACACCACCAATTACCCGATTGCCCGCGGCGTGGCCTATGACTTCGCCCGTACCGGCATTCTCGACCTGTTGGGTTTGCTCGGCGGCACCACCCCCAAATCGGTGCCGCTGTACATGCGCACCCAGGTGGGCAGCAATGTCGCCGCTGGCCTGTACCAGGAAACCCTGACCATTGCCTGGAGCTGGGACTACTGTTCGGGCATTGGCTTGCTCGGCGCCTGCCTTGGGCGCGACATCGGTTCAGGCAGCAAAACCCTGACCGTGAGCCTGACAGTGACCAACGATTGCCAGATCACCACGCCCAACATCAACTTCGGCAGTGCCCCGGTGGTGGCAGGGTTCGCCACGGTCAGCCAGAGCCTGAGTGTGTCGTGCACCAAGGGCAGCAACTACACGGTTGGCCTGGACGACGGGCAGAACGTGGCCAATGGCAGGCGGCGCATGAAATCTACCACCAGCAATTACCTGGCATACGACATTTTCAAGGGGGCCGGTACGGTGCGGTGGGGCGCAGTTGGTGCGGCACGCCGCGCGAGCACTGATGCGGATGTGAACCCCGGTGCCGGTACCGGCACCGGCAGCCAGGTGTTCAACTACAACGCCAAGGTCTACACCGATCAGGCCACGCCGCCCGCGGCCAGCTATACCGACAGTGTGATCCTGGATGTGCAGTTTTGAAGGCATGCGCCAGCCGCGGGGTCAGCGCAAGTCGCCAAGCATGCCTGCCAGCGTCTCCAGCACGGCGCCGGCCAGTGCCTTGGAGCGCGCGCCCGACCAGCCGGTGGCGGCGTTGGGCGCATCATCATGGTCCTTGAATGGCATTTCCAGGGTCAGCGACAGGCAGTCGTACGCCATGCCCACCGCATTGCAGGCCAGGGTGGTGTTCGCCTGGCCAGGCTCGTCGCGGGTGTAGCCATGTACCGTCTGGAAGTCGGGGGTAAGGCTGCACAGGGTGCTGCGGAACTGCGCCTCAAGCTTTGCCAGCCGGGGTGTGTAGCCTGGGTTGCCCTCGCACGCCGCCGTGAATACATGGGGGATTTCTTCATCACCGTGCACGTCGATGAAGGCGTCCACACCATATTGCTTCATCTGCGCCTGGGCGAAGAACACTTCCGGGGTGAGTTCGACACTGGCGTCCTGCCAGGCACGGTTGAGGTCCTTGCCTTTGAAGTTGGTGCGCAGATGGCCAAGGAAGGCGCCGTCGGGGTTCATGTTGGGGATCAGGTACAGATCGGCTTTGCCCAGCAGTTGCTGAATCACCGTGTCGTTAGCCTGCAGGCGGTCTATCACGCCCTCCATGAACCATTCGGCCATGTGCTCGCCGGGGTGTTGCTGGGCGATCAGCCATAGCTTGCGCTTGCCCTCGGCACCATCACCCGCCCGTAGCAGGGGAATGTCCCGGCCTTGCACGCTGCGGCCGCTGGCCAGCAATTCGACACCGGGCAGTTGCCGGGCCCGCTCGATCAACTGGTTGTGGCGAGCGCGCGGGTAAGGTTCGAAGTAGGCGAACCAGACCTGTGGCTGCTCAGCCTTGAGCTCGAACGAAAGCGCGCTGCCATCGAACTGGCTGGGTACCCGGAACCAGCGTTGCTGGTCGTAACTGGCAACGGCGTTGTAGCCGCTCCAGGCATGCTTGTACGAAGCGCCAGAGGCGTTGTCGAGGCTGAAGCGGTGGACCTGGCCCGGCGTCAGCCCGCTGACCCTGAAGTGGAACCACTGGTAATGGTCGCTGTGGGTGTCCGGGCGGATGGCCAGGCGCACCTGCGCCGGGTTGCTGGCATCCAGTACTTGGATATTGCCAGAATCGAAATCGCAGTCGATGTGCAGGGGGGACAGCGTTACGCTCATGGGCCGGGCTCCTTTGTGGGCATTGTTGTAGGCGTACTGTACACGGCTTGGCCGTGCAAAGTGGCGCTCGGTCCCATGCCCCCCTGCAGAGTGTCTCAGTCCCAATCAGGGGCAAGGCCCGGCGGGCTGACTTCACGGCCATTGCGTTCCAGCGTGGCGATGCGTGCCATGTCCTGGTCATCCAGCTTCAGGCTACGGGCCAACAGGTTGCTGGCCAGGTTCTCGCGCTTGGTCGACGAGGGGATCACCGCGTAGCCCAGTTGCAGTGCCCAGGCCAGGGCAACCTGGGCCACGGTGGCCTTGTGCTTGGTGGCGATCTCGGTCAGCACCGGGTCCTTCAGCACCTTGCCGTAGGCCAAGGTCATGTAGGACGTGACAGTGATGCCTTGCGCCTCGAGATAGGCAGCCAGCTTGCTGTTCTGCAAGTACGGGCTGAGCTCGATCTGGTTGGTGGCGATTTCGCCTTTGCCCACCACCTCGATGGCTTGCTCGGTCAACGCGATATTGAAGTTCGACACCCCGATCTGGCGGGTCAGGCCCGCTTTCTTGACCTCGGCCAAGGCGGCCATGTAGGCGGGCAGGTCAACGCCGTTGCCCGGGGCTGGCCAGTGGATGAGCAACAGGTCCACGTAGTCGGTGCGCAGTTTTTTCAGGCTTTCCTTCAAGCTGTCTTGCAGCTTGTCATGGGCATAGTTGTCGACCCAGATCTTGGTGGTAATGAACAACTCACCGCGTGGTACACCGCTCTCGGCGATGGCCTGGCCGACCTCTGCTTCGTTCTTGTAGACCTGCGCGGTGTCGATGGCCCGGTAGCCCAGCTTGAGGGCGGCCTTGACCGAGTCGATGACCGTCTGGCCTGTGAGGCGAAAAGTACCGAGACCAAAAGATGGAATGCTCATGAGGTGGCTCCTGCTAGGTGAGGGAAGGGGCTGGAATTCAGCCAGGGGGGCAGCCCCGTCCGTTGTTTGAGTGTGGAGCAGTGTGCAAGTTTGATGCGGTTTGATTAAGGCGGGGTTCGACCAAGGACATTTGATCCCCAGGCAAAAAAGGGCGCAGGCGTGGGTGGGCTGGGAGGAAGCTGGGGCAGGGTTGAGCGGTACCGGCGGGTACAAATGAAACGGCCCGCCATTGCGGCGGGCCGTGGTGTTGCAGGTGGCAATCAGCGGCGACGGAACAGCGGCAGCGGCTCGTCGGTAGCGGCCTGGTAGGTCACCGAGAAGTCCTTGAGGCCCTGCAATGCGTCTTCCGGGTCCTTGTCGGCACGGATGGCGAATGCATCGAAACCGCAACGGGCCATGTAGAACAATTGGTCGCGCAGTACGTCACCAATGGCACGCAGCTCGCCCTTGAAGCCGTAGCGGTCACGCAGCAGGCGCGCGTTGGAGTAGCTGCGCCCGTCGGTGAAGGCGGGGAAGTTCAAGGCGATGACCTGGAAGTACTGCACGTCTTCACCGATTTCTTCGGCTTCCTGGTCGCTGTCCAGCCACACGCCAAGGCCGCCGTCGCGGGCCTTGAGCACATGGGCATGGTCACGCCACATCTGCAGCGGAACGATGTAGTCGTCGCAGTTGGTCAGCTCGTCGAAAGACGTTTCCTTGGGCAGCAGGTGCCAGGTTTCGTCGACGATCTGATTGTTCTTAATGATTCGCTGCATAGACGCGTTCCTTGAAGGGGTCGATACCGATACGCTGGTAGGTGTCGATGAAACGCTCTTCCTCGGTACGTTGCTCGACGTACACCGCGATCAGCTTTTCGATCACATCGGCCATGTCATCCTGGGCGAAGGACGGGCCGAGGATCTTGCCCAGGCTTGCGCCGCGTGCAGCGTTGCCGCCCAGCGACACCTGGTAGAACTCCTCACCTTTCTTGTCCACGCCGAGGATGCCGATGTGGCCCACGTGGTGGTGGCCGCAGGCGTTCATGCAGCCGGAAATGTTCAGGTCGATTTCGCCGATGTCGAACAGGTAGTCCAGGTCGTCGAAGCGGCGCTGGATGGACTCGGCAATCGGGATCGACTTGGCATTGGCCAGCGAGCAGTAATCACCGCCCGGGCAGCAGATGATGTCGGTCAGCAGGCCGATGTTCGGGGTGGCGAAGCCGCTTTCGCGCAATTCCAGCCACAGCGCGTGCAGTTGGCGCTGCTCGACATCGGCCAGGATGATGTTCTGCTCGTGCGAAGTACGCAGGAAGCCGAAGCTGTAGCGCTCGGCCAGGTCGGCCACCGCGTCCAGCTGCTTGTCGGTCAGGTCACCCGGGGCCACGCCGGTGGGTTTGAGCGACAGGGTAACGGCCACGTAACCCGGCCGCTTGTGAGCGCGGGTGTTGCGCGAGCGCCAGCGGGCGAAGCCAGGGTACTCGGCGTCCTGGGCGGCGAAGTCGACGTTGTCCAGGGCCAGGTATTCGGGGTCGACGAAGTGGCGCGATACCCGCTGCACTTCGGCTTCGGTCAGGGTAGTGCTGCCGCCACGCAGGTGGACCATTTCGGCCTCGACCTTTTCGGCGAACACTTCCGGGGTCAGGGCCTTGACCAGGATCTTGATCCGCGCCTTGTACTTGTTGTCACGGCGACCGTAACGGTTGTACACGCGCAGGATGGCGTCGAGGTAGCTGATCAGGTCTTGCCACGGCAGGAATTCGTTGATGAACGAGCCGACCACCGGGGTACGCCCCAGGCCGCCGCCTACCAATACGCGGAAGCCCAGCTCACCGGCCGCATTGCGCACCGGCTCCAGGCCGATATCGTGCACTTCGATGGCGGCACGGTCTTCCTGCGAGCCATTGATGGCAATTTTGAACTTGCGCGGCAGGAAGGCGAATTCCGGGTGGAAGGTGGTCCACTGGCGCACAATTTCGCACCATGGCCGTGGGTCGATGACCTCGTCTGCAGCAACCCCGGCGAACTGGTCGGTGGTGGTGTTGCGCAGGCAGTTGCCGCTGGTCTGGATCGCGTGCATCTGCACTTTGGCCAGCTCGGCAAGGATGTCTGGAACATCTTCCAGCGCCGGCCAGTTGTACTGCACGTTCTGCCGGGTGGAAATGTGGGCGTAGCCCTTGTCGTAGTCGCGGGCGATCTTGGCCAGGGTGCGAACCTGGGTGGCGTTCAGCTGGCCGTACGGCACGGCGACACGCAGCATCGGCGCGAAACGTTGGATGTATAGGCCGTTCTGCAGGCGCAGAGGGCGGAATTCTTCTTCGCTCAGCTCACCGGCCAGGTAGCGGCGGGTCTGATCACGGAACTGCTTGACGCGGTCCTCGATGATCCGCTGATCGTACTCGTCGTATACGTACATAAAAGTCCTGTCTCAGGCATGCAGCTATTCGCGCGCACGGCCGCGCACTCCGGTACGGAGCCGGGGAACGATAGCAGGTTGCGTTTATGCGCTAAAGTGATGTTTTTGCATATGAAAAGAACCAAATGGACTATGTGAGACTGACTGCCATTTGTGCCCAGTATACCGGCGCGGCGGGTATAATCCGCGGTTTGCGTTACAGGGATGCCAGCCCATGTTGAAGGCGTTGTGCCAAAGCATTTGTCTTGCCTTGCCGCTGGCGGCGAGCGCACAACCGGCTTCGGTGGTGTTCCTCAACCCGGGGCTGTCCAGTGAGACGTTCTGGAACAGCTACAGCCGGTTCATGCAGGCCGCCGCCCAGGAGCTGGGCATGACCCTGCGCGTGCAATACACCGAGCGCAGTGCCGACCAGGCGTTGACCCAGGCAAGGGCGATACTCACCGCGCCGCAGCGGCCCGATTACCTGATAGTGGTCAACGAGCAATACGTGGCGCCGGAAATCCTGCGCCTTTCGCGCGGCACTGGGGTGAAGCTGCTGCTGGTGAACAATGGCCTCACGGCCAGCCAGGAGCGCAGCATCCTGGCCCAGCCCGACAAGTTTGCCGCGCCACTGGGCACACTGACCAGCAATGACGAACAGGCGGGTTTCGAGATGTTGCATCAGATGGTCGCGCGATTGCCACGTGGCCATGGCCCGGTAGAGTTGCTGGCGTTTGTCGGCGTCAAGACCACGCCGGCCTCGCAACTGCGCGAGCAGGGTATGCGCAGGGCGCTGGCCGATTTCCCCCAGGTGCGCCTGCGTCAGGTGGTGTATGGCGGCTGGAGCCGACAGCGGGCCTACGAGCAGGCGCAGCTGCTGCTGCAGCGTTACCCGAACATCGGCCTGGTGTGGTCGGCCAATGACGAAATGGCCTTCGGCGCCATGCAAGCTTTCCAGGAAGCCGGCCATACGCCGGGGCGTGACGTGCTGTTCGGTGCTGTGAACAGCTCGCCCGAGGCGCTGCGTGCGCGCATCGACGGCCGCCTGAGCGTGCTGTTGGGTGGGCATTTCACCCTCGGTGGCTGGGCCATGGTGATGCTGCACGATGATGCCCAGGGGCTGGCGCTGAACCGTGATGGCTTGCGTGTACACACGGCGCCGGTCATGCAGGTGATTGACCCGGCCAAGGCCAGGCGTTGGCTGAAACTGCTGGAGCGGGACGACTATGGCGTGGATTTTCAGCGTTACAGCGCCGAAGGGCGGCCTGCCAGTTACCAATACCCGTTTTTGACGTCGCCGGTCGAATATTGAAAGACCCTGCTTGAGAGAAGGGCATTGCTCGTCTTAACTGCTGGTTGTGAAGTGCATTCCCATAACCACTACAAGAGGCAATGCAATGGGAAACTCAACCAAGGTCCGCAAAGCTGACAGCAGTGTCGATGCCTGGGCGATCCTCTGCCTGATCGTGCTGGTGGTCGTCACCGCCGTTTACTGGGTCAGCCACCAGTGACTTGAACCTTCCGACCGTGATGCAGCCACGGCGCCTGCGGCAGCCATTGCGCAGGTGTTGTGCTTTGCGGCCCCGTGATTAACGCGCGGTAAGGTGTAGCGCCAGTTGCACCAGGCCAATCAGCACGGCAATGAACACCAAGGTGAACAGTGTGCCCATGACGATGAAATGGCTTGCCTTGCCATGGGTGAAGTCGCGGGCGCGGTTCTTGCCGCTTTGCACGCCGAAGGCGGCGGCGAGGATGCTGTGCAGCATCTGCCAGAAGGTCGGCGGTTTGCCTTGGCTGGAATCGTCCATGGTGGCTCCTGAATAATCAGAGGCAATCAGGGACAGTGTAGGTGGGGTTTGCCGCTACCGTGCAACCCGTTCGCGACCCGAGCCCGCGCCTGCCGAAGCAACCGGGCCCGGGCAGCCGCAACCGGGTGTCGCGAAGGGCCGCAAGGCGGCCCCGGCAGACTCAGCTGTCGTAACCCAGGTTAGGGGCCAGCCAGCGCTCGCTGACGCTGACATCCTGGCCTTTACGCGCGCTGTAACACTCGATCTGGTCCTTGTCGACCTTGCCCACGGCAAAGTACTGCGCCTGCGGGTGGGCGAAGTACCAGCCACTGACCGCCGCGGCCGGGAACATCGCGAAGTGCTCGGTGAGGAACACGCCGCTAGGCCCGGTTTCGCCAATGGCCGTGCCATCGAGCAGGCGGAACAGGGTCTCTTTTTCGGTATGGTCCGGGCAGGCCGGGTAGCCCGGTGCCGGGCGGATGCCGCGGTACTGCTCCTTGATCAGCGCTTCGTTGTCCAGTTGCTCGTCGCGGGCATAACCCCAGTGTTCCTTGCGCACCTGTTCGTGCAGCCATTCGGCACAGGCTTCGGCCAGGCGGTCGGCCAGGGCCTTGACCATGATCGAGCTGTAGTCGTCGCCTTTGTCCTGATACGCCTTGGCCACTTCCTCGGCACCAATGCCGGCCGTGGTGATGAAGCCCCCCACGTAATCGGTCACGCCGCTGCCTTTGGGCGCGACGAAGTCGGCCAGCGACCAGTTGGCCTTGCCGTCCGGCTTGATGGTTTGCTGGCGCAGGTGGTGCAGGGTGGCCAGGGTCTGGCCATCTGCACCGTAGACTTCGATATCGTCATCGGCGACCTGGTTGGCCGGCCAGAAGCCGAACACCGCCCGGGCACTGATCAGCTTTTCGTCGATCAGCTTGTCGAGCATTTCGCGGGCATCGTTGTACAGCGCCGTGGCCGCTTCGCCGACCACCTCGTCGGTGAGGATGCGCGGGAACTTGCCGGCCAGGTCCCAGGAAATGAAGAACGGTGTCCAGTCGATGTATTCGGCCAAGGTGCGCAGATCGATGTCTTCCAGCACCTTCACGCCGGTGAAGGAGGGTACCGCTGGCTGGTAGCCGGCCCAATCGTATTGCGGCTTGGCGGCGATGGCCTGGGCGTAGCTCAGGCGCTCGGTACGGGCACTGCGGTTGGCGGTGCGTTCGCGTACTTCCACGTACTCCTGGCGGGTCCGCTCGATGAAACCTGGCTTGAGCTCCCTGGACAGCAGCTGGGTAGCCACGCCAACCGCGCGCGAGGCGTCGGTGACGTAGACCACGGCATCGTTGCTGTACTTCGGTTCGATCTTGACGGCGGTATGCGCCTTGGACGTCGTGGCGCCCCCGATCATCAGCGGCAGCGTGAAGCCCTGGCGCTGCATTTCGCGGGCAACGTGGACCATCTCGTCCAGCGACGGCGTGATCAGGCCGGAGAGGCCGATGATGTCGCACTTTTCGTCGCGAGCGGTTTGCAGAATTTTCTCGGCCGGCACCATCACGCCAAGGTCGACGATATCGTAACCGTTGCAGCCCAGCACCACGCCAACGATGTTCTTGCCGATGTCGTGCACGTCGCCTTTCACCGTGGCCATCAGGATCTTGCCTTTGGCTTCGGGCTTGTCACCTTTCTCGGCCTCGATGAAGGGGATCAGGTGCGCCACTGCCTGCTTCATCACCCGGGCCGACTTGACCACCTGGGGCAGGAACATCTTGCCCGCCCCGAACAGGTCCCCGACCACGTTCATGCCGTTCATCAGCGGGCCTTCGATCACTTCGATCGGGCGTGCGCACTGCTGGCGGCACGCTTCGGTGTCCTCGACGATGAATGCGGTAATGCCCTTGACCAGCGCGTGCTCCAGGCGTTTTTCCACCGGCAGCGAGCGCCACTCTTCGTTTTCCACCTCCTTGGTGGCGCCGCCGCCGCGGTAGTCTTCGGCGATTGCCAGCAGGGCGTCGGTACCGTGCGGGGTGCGGTTGAGCACCACGTCCTCGACCTTTTCGCGCAGCGCAGCGGGAATTTCGTCGTAGATTTCCAGCTGGCCGGCGTTGACGATACCCATGGTCAGGCCGTTCTGGATCGCGTGGTAGAGGAACACCGAGTGGATCGCCTCACGCACCGGGTTGTTGCCACGGAACGAGAACGACACGTTGGACACACCGCCCGAGCTCAGCGCATGCGGCAGGTGGTCGCGAATGTAGGCACAGGCTTCGATGAAATCGACGGCGTAGTTGTTGTGCTCTTCGATACCGGTGGCGACGGCGAAGATATTCGGGTCGAAGATGATGTCTTCCGGCGGGAAGCCCACTTCGTTGACCAGGATGTCGTAACTGCGCTGGCAGATTTCCTTCTTGCGCGCAGCCGTGTCGGCCTGGCCCACTTCGTCGAAGGCCATGACCACCACGGCGGCGCCGTAGCGTTTGCACAGGCGGGCATGGTGCTTGAACTGCTCCACGCCTTCTTTCATGGAAATGGAGTTGACGATGCCCTTGCCCTGGATGCACTTCAGGCCCGCCTCGATCACTTCCCACTTCGACGAGTCGATCATGATCGGCACGCGCGAGATGTCCGGTTCGCCAGCGATCAGGTTGAGGAAGCGGACCATGGCGGCCTGGGAGTCGAGCATCCCTTCGTCCATGTTGATGTCGATCACCTGGGCGCCGGCTTCGACCTGCTGCAGGGCGACTTCCAGGGCTTCGGTGTAGTTCTCTTCACGGATAAGCCGGGCGAACTTGGCGGAGCCGGTGATGTTGGTACGCTCGCCAACGTTCACGAACAGCGACTGGCGGTCGATGGTGAACGGCTCCAGGCCCGACAGGCGGCAGGCCTTGGCGATTTCCGGAATCTCGCGTGGCGGGTATTTGGCGACCGCTTCGGCAATCGCCTGGATGTGGCCTGGGGTGGTACCGCAGCAACCGCCGATGATGTTGAGGAACCCGCTGGCGGCGAACTCCTCGACCACCGCGGCCATTTCGGCAGGGCTTTCGTCGTATTCACCGAAGGCGTTGGGCAGGCCGGCGTTGGGGTGTGCCGAGACATGGGTGTCGGCCTTGGTCGACAGTTCTTCCAGGTACGGGCGCAGGTCCTTGGCGCCCAGGGCGCAGTTCAGGCCCACGGAAATCGGCTTGGCGTGGCGTACCGAGTTCCAGAACGCTTCGGTGGTCTGGCCCGACAGGGTGCGCCCGGAGGCATCGGTAATGGTGCCGGAGATCATGATCGGCAGTTCGATGCTGTCTTCCTCGAACACCTGTTGCACGGCGAAGATCGCCGCCTTGGCGTTGAGGGTGTCGAAGATGGTCTCGATCAGGATCAGGTCGGCGCCGCCTTCGATCAGGCCACGGGTGGCCTCCACATAGTTGACCACCAGCTCGTCGAAGGTGACGTTGCGGTAGCCAGGGTCGTTGACGTCCGGTGAAATCGAGCAGGTGCGGCTGGTAGGGCCGAGCACGCCAGCAACGAAGCGCGGCTTGTCGGGGGTTTCCAGCGTCTTGGCATCGGCCACCTGGCGGGCAATGCGCGCACCTTCGACGTTCAGCTCGTAAACCAGCGATTCCATGCCGTAGTCGGCCTGGGAGATTTGCGTGGCATTGAAGGTGTTGGTTTCGAGAATATCCGCGCCCGCATCCAGGTAGGCTTTCTCGATGGCAGCGATCACGTCTGGGCGGCTGAGCAGCAACAAATCGTTGTTACCCTTGACATCGCTTGGCCAATCGGCGAAACGCGTGCCACGATAGTCGTGTTCCTCGAGCCGGTAGCTTTGGATCATAGTGCCCATGCCGCCGTCGAGGATCAGGATGCGCTCTTTGAGGGCGTTCTGGAGTGCTTGGAGACGAGCGCTGCGGTCGGACATAGGAACTACCTGGTCGGGCGAATATCAGAAGGGGCCGAATCATAACAAAGCTGCGCGGTTTTTAGGTGCATCGCCCATTTCCATGAATTCTGCTCATGTTGGCCTAGCCGGTGAAAAACGGTGGCCAAGGACGACCAGGCAACAAATCGTGATGGCTTCAAGAACCAGGACTTTCCGCACATGGTGCAACGTATCCTTGCCGGCGCTTTCGCCCTGCTCCTCAGTGGCGCGGTGCTTGGGCAAGCTCCCCAGTCGAGCCCGGCCATATCCTACACCCGGGACATTCAACCCATTTTCACCGAGAAATGCGTGGCCTGCCACGCCTGCAACGATGCCGCCTGCCAACTGAAGCTGGAAAGCCCCGAAGGCGCAGTACGCGGGGCCAGCAAGGTTCCGGTGTACCAGGGCGAACGCAGCCAGGCAGTGCCCACCACGCGGCTGTTCTACGACGCCCACAGCGAGAGCGAGTGGCGCAAGAAAGGCTTCTACTCGGTGCTCGACAACCAGGGCAGCCAGGCCGCGCTGATGGCGCGCATGCTCGAACTGGGGCACAAGACGCCACTCACGCCCAATGCCAAGGTGCCTGACGAGATCGTCCTGGGCCTGAACCGCAACAACATGTGCCCCTTGCCCCATGAGTTCGATGCCTACGCCGGCGCCCATCCCAGGGAAGGCATGCCGCTGGCCGTGACCGGGTTGACGGACCAGGAATACGACACCATGCGCCGTTGGCTGGCCGCCGGCGCGCCGGTCGAATACCAGCCGATCCAACCCAGCGCTGCCGAAGCCCGGCAAATCGCCGAATGGGAGGAACTGCTCAACCGCCCGGGCTCCACCGAAGCACTGGTTGGCCGCTGGCTGTACGAGCACCTTTTCCTGGCGCATATCTATTTTACAGGGGGTGAGCAGGGCCATTTCTTCCAGTGGGTGCGCTCGCGTACGCCAAGCGGCCAGCCAGCAGACATCATCGCCACGCGGCGGCCCAACGACCCGCCCGGTACCGACTTCTACTACCGGTTGATCCCGGTGCAGGGCGTGATCGTGCACAAGACGCACATCACCTACCCAATGGGGCCGCAAAAGCTCAAGCGGGTGAAGCAGCTGTTCTATGCCGGTGACTGGCATGCCAGCGCGCTGCCCGGCTATGGCCCACGCCACCGCGCCAACCCGTTCGAAACCTTCGAGGCCATCCCGGCGGTGGCGCGCTACCAGTTCATGCTGGATAACGCCGAGTACTTCGTGCGCACCTTCATCCGCGGGCCTGTCTGCCGGGGGCAGATCGCCACCGACGTGATTCGCGACAACTTCTGGGCGTTGTTCCAGGAGCCCGCGCACGACCGCTACATCACCGATGCGCACTACCGCGGCGAAGCCACGCCGTTGCTGGCCATGCCAGGCCAGAACGACGACGTGGGCAGTGTGCTGAGCCTGTGGCACGCGTACCGCGACAAGCGCAACGCGTATGAAAAGCTGCGCCGGGAAGCCTATGCCGAGCTGCCGGCCCCAGGCTGGGCGACGCTGTGGGCCGGTAACGACAATGCCTTGCTGAGCATATTCCGTCATTTCGACAGCGCCTCGGTCACCAAGGGCCTGGTCGGCGACGTGCCCCTTACCGTCTGGCTGTTCGACTACCCGCTGCTCGAACGCACCTATTACCAGCTGGCAGTCAATTTCGATGTGTATGGCAACGTGTCCCACCAGTTGCAGACGCGCCTGTACTTCGACCTGATCCGCAACGGTGCCGAGGTCAATTTCCTGCGCCTGATGCCGGCAGACCAGCGCAAGGCGATTCTTGGCGACTGGTACCAGAACAGCGGCAAGGTCAAGATGTGGCTGGACTACGAGGACATCGACAGTGACACGCCGAGCGGTATCAAGCTTGACCCGCGCAACCCCACGCGCGACTTCGGCCTCAAGCTGTTGCAGCGCACCGGCAGCCTGAATGCCGCGCCCGACCCGATCAACCGCTGCCAGGGCGCCTTCTGCTCGCGGCCGCAAATGAGCGAAGAGTTCCGCAATGCCGAGCAGTCGCTAAGCCGCCTGGTCTCGCGCCCGGCGGCCGGGCTGAAGGTGATCAACCAGCTGCCCGAGGCGACGATGTTGCGCATCGAAGGGCAGGGCGGCCAGCGCCAGGTGTACAGCCTGCTACGCAACCGCGCGCACAGCAACGTGGCCTTCCTGCTTGGCGAGGCCTATCGCTACCAGCCTGGCCTGGACACCCTGACCCTGTACCCCGGTGTGCTCAGCAGTTACCCCAACTTCATGTTCAACATCCCGACCAAGGATGTCCCGGAATTCGTCGAGGACATGGAGTACGCGAAGGACGATGCGGCGAAGTTCGAACGCATTGTCATGCGCTGGGGCGTGCGCCGCAGCCACCCAGAGTTCTGGCGCTACTTCCATGACCTGAACAGCTTCATCAAGGAAACCGAGCCGCTCGAGGCCGGGGTGCTGGACATGAACCGCTACGAAAACCTCTGATCGGTTTGGCTGACCTTTCCGATACACCTGCGGTCGGAAAGGGTTAGGTGGCCTGTATCGGTGCTCACGCAGCCGATACGGGCCTCAATGCACCGAAAAGCGCAGGTTCTTTCATGTTGTATTCGCTTCAGGCATTGCGGGCGTTCGCCGCTTGGGTGGTGGTCTGCCACCATTTCATGCAGATCTTCTTCGATTTCCATGCCACGGGCCCCGTCGGCCAATTGCTCACTGACCGGGGCGCCGTGGGCGTGGACATCTTCTTCGTGATCAGTGGGCTGGTCATCTACCTGTCGACCTGCGACAAGCCGGTCGAGCCGCGCCAGTTTCTGCTCAACCGGGTGCTGCGCATCGTTCCCGCCTACTGGTTCTATACGGCCCTGATGGCCTTGCTGTTGCTGGCGTTTAGCCAATGGATGCCGCACCAGGTGTTCAGTTGGCATCACCTGCTGCTGTCGCTGCTGTTCATCCCGGCGGAGAACCCCGGCGGTTATGGCCTGTATCCCACCTTGAACGTGGGCTGGACGCTGAACTTCGAAATGTTCTTCTACCTACTGTTCGGCCTGGCTTTCCTTGTGCGCAAACGGCACCACCTGTTGCTGGTGGCTGGCGCCTTGCTGCTGGTCAGCGAGGTGCTGGGGCGGTTTGGCTTGCTCAGCCGCTTTTACAACAACGACATCATCTATGAGTTCCTGCTCGGCATCGGCCTTGGGGTCTTGTACCGCCATGGGCTGATCCGCCAGGGCCGGGTGCTGGCGTTGCTGTTGCTGGGGGCGGCAGGCCTGGCCATCTATCACCTCGATGCATCGCAGCGTTTGCTGCATTGGGGCGTGCCGAGCGCAATGATCGTGCTGGCCTTCATCGCCCTGGAACCGATGTTCAAGGGCAACCGGCTGCTCAAGGCGCTGGGCGACTGCTCGTATTCCGTGTACCTGATCCATGTGCTGGTGCTGTATGCCGGCTGGTTCGCCAGCCAGCGGCTGCAGTTGAATCCTTACTGGGTATTCGCCGTGTGCGTGCCGTCCATTGGACTAATGTCGTGGTTCAGCTATTGCTGGCTGGAACGTGGCCTGTACCGGCGCATGCAGGCGTGGCTGGCGGCGCCGCGAGGGGGCGAGCCGGCCTATGCGCTTTCCCGAGTCAAATACTAGGACTTTGTTCGATGCGCCGGTTGGCGTACACTTGGCGGCAAGTCTGTGAGGAACCTACATGAGCGCTATAACCATTACCGACGCCGCCCATGACTACCTGGCCGATCTGCTCTCCAAGCAGAACACGCCTGGCATCGGCATTCGTATTTTCATCACCCAGCCGGGCACCCAGTACGCCGAAACCTGCATCGCCTACTGCAAGCCGGGCGAAGAGAAGCCTGACGACACCGCCGTTGGCCTCAAGAGCTTTACCGCTTACCTGGATGCGGTCAGCGTGCCGTTCCTGGAAGATGCCCTGGTCGATTACGCCACCGACCGCATGGGTGGCCAGCTGACCATCAAGGCGCCGAACGCCAAGGTGCCGATGGTCAATGAAGACAGCCCGATCAACGAGCGTATCAACTACTACCTGCAGACCGAGATCAACCCTGGTCTGGCCAGCCATGGCGGCCAGGTCAGCCTGGTAGATGTAGTGGACGACGGCATTGCTGTGCTGCAGTTTGGCGGTGGTTGCCAAGGGTGCGGCCAGGCTGACGTAACTTTGAAAGAAGGCATCGAGCGCACCCTGCTCGAGCGTATCCCGGAGCTGAAGGGCGTGCGTGACGTGACTGACCACAGCCAGAAAGAAAACGCCTACTACTAAGCCTTCCGGCAGCTGCTGGGCTGCAGCAGCACCGTTGCCTTGGCTCATGCTTGCTCTGGCTGCGTTGCAGCCCGATCGCGACACGAGGCCGCGCCTGAACAGGCCGCTAAAGTCCGCACACTTAGCAATAAAGTGTTACGTTTTCAAGCCCTGCGACAACAGGCCGCAGCCCGTATTTCAAGGGCTGCAGGCCTTACCTGCCCAAGTCGGGTAGAACCCCTCTGGGTGTCATGCCAGAATGCCCCGGTTTTTTCGACCGGCCCGTCCCGAGGGCCGGCACCTTCCCTGTAAAGGATGGTTTCATGAATGATCTATATAGCCGGCGGGCAGTCGTCGCCGGCATGGGCGTTCTCGGGCTCGGCCTGCTGGCGGGCTGCAGCCCGGCGCGGGGGCTCGAGTTCAAGTACGGCAAGAACATGAGCAACGAGATCCTCGGGCGCAAGTTCAGCCTCAAGGACCCGCAAGGCAACGTGCGTACCCTGTCGAGCTTCTACGGCAGCATGCCCATGATTTTCTTCGGTTTCACCCAGTGCCCGGCGATCTGCCCGACCACGCTGGCGCGTGCGGCGCAGATACGCAAGACGCTGCGCGGCCGCGACCGCGACCTGTTCCAGGTGGTGTTCATCACCCTGGACCCGGAGCGCGACACCCCCGAGGTGCTCGATGCCTACGTCAAGGCCTTTGACCCCACGTTCATCGCACTGACCGGCACCCCCGAAGAAATTGCCGCAGTAGCCAAGGAATTCAAGGTGTTCTACGAGAAAGTCCCGGCCGGGGACACCTACACCATTTCTCATTCGTCCACCAGCTACGTCTACGATACACGTGGCACCCTGCGCCTGAGCCTGGGCCATTCCCTGACAGCCAAGGAATGCGCCGAAGACCTGGTCACCCTGATGGAGATCTGCTGAATGTTGATGCAACCGATCAAACGCGGCTTGGCTGCCCTGGCCCTTGCCGGGCTGGCACTGCCGGCCCTGGCCCAGACCACCGTGAGTGAAGCCTGGGTGCGTGCCAGCGTGCCGCACCAGCAGTCCACCGGCGCATTCATGACCCTGACCGCCAGCAGCGACAGCAAGCTGGTGAGCGTGGCGTCGCCAGTTGCCAAGACCGTTCAGGTACACGAAATGACCATGAACGGCGATGTGATGGGCATGCGTGAGGTGAAGGCTGTCGAGCTACCCGCGGGCAAAGCCGTTACGCTGGACCCGAATGGGCTGCATGTGATGCTGATGGGCCTGAACGGCCAGGTCAAGGAAGGCGAAAAAGTACCGCTGAGCCTGACCATCGAAGACGCCACAGGCGCCAAGGAAACCTTGGAAGTGCAGGCTGAAGTGCGCGCGCTCACCGCCGAGGCGGGCGGCGGCCACGACCACATGCACATGCAGCACTGACAGGTTCCAGCAAGGCAGCCTTGGCGCGCCGGTCAACTGCGAAACTTGGGCAGTGGCCGGTCGAGGGTCAGCGAGGTCAAGGTCTTGCGGACTTGCGCCTCGTCGGCTTCCAGCGCCCGTAAACTCGCGCGAATCTTGCCTGCGGCGGGCACATCGCCCTGCCGGTCGATCCAGTCGGCAATCTCCTTGCACGCGCTACTCAGGCAGGCCTGGCGCTGGTTCATCAGCGACAGTAGGGTGGTGAGCTCTCTTTGGGACATGGCAGGATCCTCCGTTCAGCCCTGTTAGTGTAGCAGTGGCTAAGGGGGCCGCCCGTGGGGGGGGGGCCCAACCCAG
>NZ_AEWE02000033.1:0-26296 GCF_000190455.2 Pseudomonas sp. TJI-51 | reverse complement strand
CCATAGAATCTCCCACAGGACCGCGCTAAGCTTGAGGTCTGCACTGCTCCTGTGGGAGCCCGGCTTGCCGGCGATGGGCCGCAAAGCGGCCCCAATCGCTTGACTGACCGACATTAGACGCTACGCCGCTCTTCAGCCAGGCACGCCGCGGCCGTGAACAGCACATCGGTGGAGGAGTTCAGCGCGGTCTCCGCCGAATCCTGCAACACCCCGATGATGAAGCCCACCGCAACCACCTGCATGGCAATTTCGCTGGGGATGCCGAACAGGCTGCACGCCAGCGGAATCAGCAGCAGCGACCCCCCTGCCACGCCGGAGGCACCGCAGGCACAGACGGCTGCCACCACGCTGAGCAGCAACGCTGTCGGCAGGTCGACCGGGATACCCAGGGTATGCACTGCGGCCAGCGTCAGCACGGTGATGGTGATCGCCGCACCGGCCATGTTGATGGTGGCACCCAGCGGGATCGACACCGAATAGGTGTCTTCATGCAAGCCAAGGCGCTCTGACAGTGCCAGGTTGACCGGGATATTGGCCGCCGAACTACGGGTGAAGAACGCGGTGATGCCGCTTTCGCGCAGGCACAGCAAGGTCAGCGGGAACGGGTTGCGGCGGATTTTCCAGTACACGATCAGCGGGTTCATCACCAGCGCCACGAACAGCATGCTGCCGATCAGCACTGCCAGCAGGTGCAGGTAGCCGAGCAAGGCGTTCAGGCCGGATTGAGCCAAGGTCGCGCTGACCAGGCCGAAGATGCCCAGCGGGGCAAAGCGGATGACTACACGCACGATCAGGGTGACACCGTTGGACAGGTCCTCGACCACGGTGCGCGTGGTGTCGCCCGCATGGCGCAAGGCCACGCCCAGGCCCACGGCCCAGGTCAGCACGCCGATGAAATTGGCGTTGAGCAGGGCGTTGATCGGGTTGTCGACCGCGCTCAGCAACAGGTTCTGCAGTACCTCGGTAATGCCGCCCGGTGCGCTGAGCGTGGCTTCGCCGGTGCTGAGCACCAATGATGAGGGGAACAGCGTGCTGGCGATCACGGCCACCAATGCCGCGGCGAAAGTGCCCAGCAGGTAAAGCCACAGGATCGGGCGAATGTGGGTTTCCTGGCCATGCCGGTGGTTGGCGATCGAAGCCATGACCAGAATGAATACCAGTACAGGTGCCACTGCCTTGAGGGCACTGACGAAGACCTTGCCGAGGAAGGCCAGGTCGCCGGCCACGCTGGGGGCCAGCAGGGCCAGGGCGATACCGGCGAGCAAGCCGATGACGATCTGCGTCACCAGGCTGGTACGGTTGAGGAGGCGGAAAACAGAGGTCATGTGCAGCGTTATCTCGGATTCTGTAAAGGGCGGGACTTTAGCACAGAGCCTTGCCGGGCGGCCCGGCACGTTTCGCGGCCAGTGCCGCCCCGCAAGCGAATGCAGGCGAGGCCGTGCGAACCAGCCCGGTCACCAGTGGAACAGCTCTCGCCGTGCCCCCTCGGTAATCGCCACGATCCCCGGGTGCTTGACCTTGCGCTCCACCGAAATGGCATAGAACGACTCATGCACAGCCTCGGTCTGCCCGATCAGTTGCACGCCGTACTGTCGGCACACTTCCTCGGCGATCACACTGGGTGCAACGAAGATGCCGCTGCCCGACTGGCCGAAGGCCTGCATCAATGCGCTGTCATCGAACTCGCCGACAATGCGGGGCTGCACCTGCTGCTCGCCCAGCCACCGCAGCAAGCGGCTGCGCACCACGGTTTCCTGGCCGGGAATCAGCAGGGGGGCGTCCTGCAAGCAGGCAGGAAAGGCACCCGGGTAGCGCTTGGCCAATGCAGGGGTGGCAAAAAAACTCAGGCCGCATTCGCCAAGCTTCTGGCTGTAGCCCTTGATATCCAGGTTGTTCGGCATGGGGCTGTCGGAAATCACCAGGTCCAGGCGCTGGATGGCCAGGTCGCCGAGCAGCCGTTCGAGCTTGTCTTCGCGGCAATTGATGCGCAGCACGTCGTCCAGCTCCATGGTCGGGGCCAGCAGGCGATAGACGATGGACTTGGGTACCACATCGGCTACGCCCACGCGGAACAGGATCTGCTCCTGTGGCCCGGCACGCAGCATGGCCTCCAGTTCGCCACCAAGCTGGAACATCTGTTCGGCATAAGCCAGCGTCTGGCGGCCGGTTTCGGTCAGCTCCAGCTGCCGCCCCACGCGCTGGAACAACTCCAGGCCGTAGGTGTGTTCAAACAGGCTGATTTGCCCGCTGATGGTTTGCGGGGTCAGGTTCAGCTGTTCGCTGGCGCGGGCGATGCTGCCGGTCCTGGCCACTGCCCAGAAGTAGTGCAACTGGCGGTAGTTGAGCACGCTGTTTTCCCGATTCGTAAAACCCGAAGTATAACCGTTGAAAATACGAATTTTCCTGATGTATCGGCGTGTCTAGAATCCTTCGTTATCAGGCGCCTCGTGCGCTGCTGAAGTCACCACAAGCGAGGAACCCATGCTGCACTTGAAATCCATCGGCACGCCGCTGGTACTGGCCCTGGCGCTGTTTGCCCTGGCTGGTTGCGACCAGGCCGAGAAGTCCGCCCAGCAGATGCTCGACCAAGCTGCTCAATCGGCCAAGCAGGCCATCGACGACACCAACAAGGCCGCCCAGCGGGCGCTGAGCGAAGCCATTGGCAGTGAAGGGCAGAAGCCCGTGCAAGCTGAAAAGAACGAAAAAAGCCAGGAAATCTGACCCCAACCGCCGTTGCAGGATGTGAACAATGGAATATCTGCTGGAACTCGCCGCTAGCCCTACCGCCTGGATTGCCCTGGCTACGCTGGTGGCCATGGAAATCGTACTGGGCATCGACAACCTGATCTTCATCTCGATCCTGACCAACAAGTTGCCGGTGGCGTACCGTTCCAAGGCGCGACGCATTGGCATCAGCATGGCCCTGATCATGCGCCTGGCGTTGCTCAGCACGGTGGCCTGGATCGTCCAGCTGACCGACCCTGTATTCGAAGTGTTCGGCAATGCGTTCTCGTGGAAAGACATGATCCTGATTGCGGGTGGCCTGTTCCTGTTGTGGAAGGCTACCAAGGAAATTCACGAAAACGTCGACCCGCACGGTGCCAAGGAAGAGGCCAAGGTGGGCTCCACGGTGACCTTGGGCTTCGCTGCGGCGATCTTCCAGATCCTGCTGCTGGATATCGTGTTCTCGGTAGACAGCATCATCACCGCCGTGGGCATGACCGAGCACCTGCCGATCATGATAATCGCCGTCATCACTGCCGTGATCGTGATGATGGTCGCGGCCGACCCACTGGCCAACTTCATCAACGACAACCCGACCGTCGTGATGCTGGCCCTGGGCTTCCTGATCATGATCGGTATGACGCTGATTGCCGAAGGGTTTGGTGCCCATGTGCCCAAAGGCTACGTGTACGCTGCGATGGCGTTCTCCACCGCGATCGAGATCCTCAACATTCTCGCACGCAGGGCGCGGCTCAAGCGTGAGGCAGCTGAGCATTGACGGTGGGCAGCGGGGCGCTTTGCGCCCCGTTTGGCTGCTGAATGCTGCACGGTCAGTGCACGCCCGCAGGCCGCCGTGCGCGCTGTACGTGCCGGGTTTTGGCCGGCACCTGCGGCGGTTGTTGATTGGGCTGTGCATGACGCCGCACGATACGTAGTACACCCCATAGCATGGCGGCTGCGACGCTCAGCCACATGCCGACCAGCATGAGGATTGCCAGGGTCAGGCTCATCTGTGCCTCCATCGCTGCGGCAAACGCCAGATTGACCGGCGTTTGCGTTCCAGACACTGCTTTAGTCTAGCCTTTCGCCTGGGACGTTCCATCGAACAAAGGTCTATCTCTGAGTCCGATTCGCTCCAAGCCGCTGTCGGACTATACCCGCGCCGTCGTCGGACCTATGATCAGTGGCCAGAGCTGGGCGCTGCCTGCCCGGCGTTGGAACAAGCGAGTGTCCATGCAGCAATCCTCCTTCAAGAGCGCCCGGTGGCTGCTGTCGGCCTTCATCGTGGCAGCCAGCCTGGCGGGCTGTGCCAGCGCGCCGCCCGCCAATCTCAAAGGCCTGCCGCAACGGGTCGAAATCAGCAGCGTGCCGTTCTACCGGGGCAACGCCAACCATAGCGGCGCCATGGCCCTGGCAGCAGTGTTGTCGCAACAGGGGGCACCGATTACCCCGGGGCTGCTGGACAAGCCCCTGAACCTGCCACAGGGTGCCGACGCACTGGGTACCGCCATCCCTAGCGTGGCGCGGGATTACGGCATGGTGGTGTACCGCCTGGACAAGCAACTGGATGCGCTGTTGACCCAAGTGGCGGCGGGCAACCCGGTACTCTTGCGCTACGAAGACGGTTCCGCCTGGTGGGGCGAGCCGCGCTATGCGGTGCTGATCGGTTATGACCGCTACAAGCAGCGGGTACTGCTGCGCTCGGGCATGCACCGCCGGCACATGATGGCATTCGACGCGTTCGCTTCGGCGTGGGCGGAGCAGGGCAGTTGGGCAGTGCTGGTGCAGCCGCCACGGCAATTGCCGGCTGAAGTGGATAGGCAGCGCTGGTTGCAGGCGGCGGAAGAGTTGTCGCGGGCGGGGCAGGAAATCGCGGCGAAGCAGGCGGTGAACAGCCTGAACAAATGATCGTTCCCATCATGGCCTTTTCGCAGGCAGACCCGACCCTCCACGGAGCGTGTGCGCACCGCACAGCCCCATGGAGGAGCGGGTCCCGCCCCGAGGAGGCCCGCTACATCAGAAGCCCAGGCGGTCGCGCAGGCTGTAGTACCAGGCACCGATAGCGCTGAACGGCACGCGCAGCATCTGGCCGCCTGGGAACGGGTAGTGCGGCAGGCCGGCGAAAGCGTCGAAACGCTCGGCCTGGCCGCGCAGGGCTTCGGCCAGCACCTTGCCCGCCAGGTGGGTATAGGTCACGCCGTGGCCCGAGCACCCCTGGGAGTAATAGATGTTGTCGCCGATGCGACCTACCTGTGGCAGGCGCGACAGGGTCAGCAGGAAGTTGCCGGTCCAGGCGTAGTCGATTTTCACGTTCTTCAGTTGCGGGAAGGCCTTGAGCATCTTCGGGCGGATGATCGCTTCGATGTTGGCCGGGTCACGTGCGCCGTACACCACGCCACCGCCGAAGATCAGGCGCTTGTCGCTGGTCAGGCGGTAATAGTCGAGCAGGTAGTTGCAATCTTCCACGCAGTAGTCCTGCGGCAGCAGGGTGCGCGCCAGCTCTTCGCCCAGGGGTTCGGTGGTGATCACCTGGGTGCCGCATGGCATGGATTTGGCGGCCAGCTCTGGCACCAGGTTGCCCAGGTAGGCGTTGCCAGCGACGATGATGAACTTGGCGCGGACCTTGCCCTGTGGGGTATGCACCACGGGGTTGGCGCCGCGCTCGATGCGCACGGCCGGGGTTTGCTCATAGATGATGCCGCCAAGCGACTCGACCGCTGCTGCTTCGCCCAGCGCCAGGTTCAGCGGGTGGATGTGACCGCCGCTCATGTCGAGCATGCCGCCGACGTAGCTGTCGCAGGCCACCACCTCGCGGATGCGCTTCTGGTCCATCAGCTCCAGCTGGTTGTGGCCGAAGCGCTCCCACAGGCGCTTTTGCGATTCCAGGTGGCCCATCTGCTTGCTGGTGAGCGCGGCGAAAACGCCGCCGTCCTTCAAGTCGCACTGAATGTTGTACTTGGCCACGCGCTCGCGAATGATACGCCCGCCTTCGAAGGCCATGTGGCCCAGCAGTTGGGCCTGTTTAGGGCCCACAGTGCGTTCGATCACGTCGATGTCGCGGCTGTAGCTGTTGACGATCTGGCCACCGTTGCGGCCCGAGGCACCGAAGCCGACCTTGGCGGCTTCGACGATGCTCACCTTGAAGCCGTTCTCCAGCAGGAACAGGGCGCTGGACAGGCCGGTGTAGCCGGCGCCGATGATGCATACATCGGTTTCCACCTCACCCTGCAGCGCCGGACGTGGCGGCACCGGGTTGGCCGAGGCGGCGTAGTAGGACTGGGGGTAGGGGGTGTTAGCCATGCTGCAGGAACCTCGTGTTTTATATTTTTAACGAATGTAGCGATGCTATCAATAATAATAAACACCCGCTAGTCGTCTGTTGAAAATCCCTCCCACAGTCGCAAGCGACCCTTCTCTATAAAGAGGTTTAGATTCAGTAGCTTAGCGCGAAAAAAAGTGTTGACAGGCTTTTCCAATTGCGTAGAATGCGCACCACACGACAGGCACATAGCTCAGTTGGTTAGAGCACCACCTTGACATGGTGGGGGTCGTTGGTTCGAGTCCAATTGTGCCTACCAAATCGAAGAAGGGGTGATCCGCAAGGGTCACCCCTTTTTTCATTGGTTTTTCCGTCGGTTGGCTGCAACACCGGGAAACTGCGAAAGTTTTTGATTTTTCTGAAAAAAACGCTTTACAGGTGCGCACTTGATCACTAAGATGCGCACCACACGACAGGCACATAGCTCAGTTGGTTAGAGCACCACCTTGACATGGTGGGGGTCGTTGGTTCGAGTCCAATTGTGCCTACCAAATTCCAGAAAGGGCGATCAGCAATGATCGCCCTTTTTGCATGTGCGCGTGAAGCAGCCTGTAACCTTTGGTCACGCTTCGGCCAGCGCGCAGCATGCTAGAATCCGCCCCTTCGAAACGGGAGGTACATGCGTGCGTAAACTGGCTGTAGTAATGGCAGTGCTCGCCCTGGCGGGCTGTGAGAACGAGGTCGAGGGCGTGCACAAGCAGGTGGCTGAACACTTGCACAACCCCAAAACGGCCAAGTTCGGCAACGTGCGGATCGACACCCAGGGCACCATCTGCGGCCAGGTCCGTGGCAAGGACGATGCCGGGCAGTACGAGGCCTACCGCAGCTACGTGGCGTTCAAGCGCGATGGCCAGTACGACATTATCGTGGACGAGACCGGCAACAACCTGCGTATCCGCGAACTGTGCGGCGGTGCCGACCTGCAGCGTCGCGCCGAAGCGCTGGCCGACCAGCCGGCACCCGAAGGCTGGGATGTGGAGGTGGTGCAGGGCGCCAACATGGGCGCGCTCAGCGACATGACGGCCCGCCTGATCGAAAAGGGCATCCCGTCGTCGGTGGAATACCGCGATGGCAAGCCGGTGGTGCTGATGGGGCCGTTCCCTACTCGCGAAGAGGCGCAGGCCCGTCGCGATGAAGTCATGGCCAAATTGGGCACCGACTCGGTGGTCATCCAGCACGGCGCAGCGCGCTGACCTGCGCGGCCAACCCGCTCCCAAGGCGCATGATAGGCACCTTGCGCCCAGCATTGGCTATGCTTGGGTAGGGAGAGGCTGAAATGGGGGGCGCCTGATGTCGACACTGGAGCGGGCCATAGCCGTGGCCGCCAGGGCGCATGAAGGGCAATACGACAAGGGTGGGGCGGCGTATATCCTTCACCCTTTGCGTGTGATGCTGCGGGTTGCCACACCGGAACAGCGCATTGTTGCGGTGCTCCACGATGTGATCGAGGATACCCCGCTGACCCTCTCCGACCTGGCGCGGGAGGGCTTCGCGCTGAAAATTCTCGCAGCCCTGCTGGCGCTCAGCCGGCGTGAAGGCGAAGCTTATCAGGACTTTGTCGTGCGCCTGGGCGACGACCCGCTGGCGCGCACGGTCAAACTGGCTGACCTGGCCGACAACAGTGACCTTTCGCGTATTCCCTGCCCAGGCCCTGCCGACCTGGCGCGGCTGGCGCGCTATCGCGAGGCCAGCGCTTACCTGCAGGCACTTCGTTAGTTCAGCCGCAAGCCTTGAGGTTGACTTGGCATAAGATGCAGATTCAAGCATTCTGAACCGCCATACTCCGTGACCTCGACATAGCCCATGAGCAAGCCAGTGTTCCCCCAGCCCTTTCTAGCGATTGGCTGCTCCCAATGTCGTGACCTCGCTAGCCTGGGTTTCGACATTACCATGGCGTTCCAGCCCATAATCCATGTGCCTTCAGGCAGGCCGTTCGCCTACGAGGCACTGGTTCGCGGTGTGAACGGTGAAAGCGCTGCGCAAATTTTGGCCAAGGTAACTCCCGACAACCTGTACCGCTTTGATCAGGCCTGCCGCGTGAAGGCTATCGAGCAAGCGGCTGGTCTGGGCTTGGGACGCCAGAAAGACTGTAAATTGAGCATCAATTTTCTGCCCAATGCCGTCTACCGTGCCAGCACCTGCATCCGGGCTACCTTGGAGGCCACAGTCACATTCGACTTCCCCGCCAATCTGCTGATGTTCGAAGTGACCGAAGGCGAGCGGATCGAGGACACCGAGCACTTGAAGTCGATCTTCAAGGAGTACGAGCGACAGGGCTTCACCACTGCAATAGATGATTTTGGCTCGGGTTACTCAGGGCTGAATCTGCTCGCAGAATTTCAGCCGGCTGTGCTCAAGCTGGATATGGCTCTCACTCGGGGGGTCAACCAGGATGTGGTTCGCCAAGCCATCGTCGCCGGTATCGTATTGGTGGCCGAGCGGTTGGGCATTACGCTGATTGCCGAGGGGATCGAGACTGACGAAGAGTGCCAAGCACTGGCGGCGCTGGGAATTGATTTGATGCAAGGGTATCTATTCGCTCGGCCGCAGGTGAATGGTTTGCCGTTGTTTGAGCGGCTGTCTTGACCTTGACCTGATCGTGCTCCCCTGGGCGGCACAGCAGGCGCAGGCCGGTAGCAGCGAAAAGCGCAGCGCTCATGCCTGGTCAGTCTTCCTTCGGCACCGTCCAGAAAATCTGCACGCCGCCATCGTCACGGTGGGCAAGGGTGACGTTGTCGTTCTCGGCAATTTCCCCGAGCAGGGTTTCCCAGTCGTCCGGGCTTTCCTGTTCCAGGCGGAAGATCAGCGCGGCGCGGCTGCGTTGGGCGGTGGGGCTGTTGATTATCTTCTGGATGCGAACACCCAGCTGAACGTAGCTGCTTGGGGTGGCGGAGGCGGTGCTGGACACAGGAATATCCTTGTTGTGCTGTATGTGCGTACAGTATTTCAGCGTAAGCAATTTCGCAACAGCTTGTCAGGGAAAATCCGGCGAGGCTGGCCAGAGGGTTCGCACTGTCGGTGCGGGTCTGGTGTAATGGCGGTCATTTTCGGAAGCTGCGCATGTATCGATTTCTTTCTCGTTTTCCTACCTCTACAGGCCTGGTCCTGCTGATTGCCGGCGACTTTGGTGCGCTTGACGATGCCTGGGCCGATGCCCCCACCGCCGTGGTGATCGAGCCGCTGGTGGTGAGCGGTGCCTACCTGCCCACCCGTACGTTCGACCTGCCGTTCTCGGTCGATACTATCGACTTGTCCCGTGGCACTGACGGCCAGTTGGGCGTCAACCTGTCGGAAGTGCTGGGCAAGGTGCCAGGGCTGGTGGTGCAGAACCGCCAGAACTACGCCCAGGACCTGCAGGTTTCTTCGCGAGGCTACGGCGCCCGCTCGGCCTTCGGGGTGCGGGGCATCAAGCTGATCAGCGATGGGATCCCGGCCAGTACTCCCGACGGTCAAGGGCAAGCGGCCACGCTCAACCTGGATGTGGCCGAGCGCATCGAGGTGTTGCGCGGCCCGGCCGCCACCCTGTACGGCAGCAACGCCGGTGGGGTTATCCAGATGTTCAGCCGCGACGGCCAGGGCCCTGCCCAGATAGGTGCCGAAACCACCTTCGGCAGCGACGGTTTCAACAAGAACCACCTGAGCGCCGAGGGCGGTAACGACACGGCCGGTTTCCTGCTGGATGCGTCGCGCATGGACACCGACGGCTACCGTGACCACAGCGCGGCGCGCCGTGACCAGACCTTCGGCAAGGTCCATTTCAAGCCGGATAGCGAATCGCGCCTGGCACTGATCTACAGCAGCCTGGAACAGAACGGCACCCAGGACCCTCTGGGGCAGACCTGGGAAGCCTACAAGCACGACCCGCGCTCCAGCGCGGCAGTGGCGCAAACCTATGACACGCGCAAGAGCATCGACCACCAGCAGTTGGGCATGAACTATGAGCGCTACGTAGGTGACGCCACGTTGCAGCTGAACCTGTACGCCGGGCAGCGCCGGGTGGTGCAGTACCTGTCCATTCCCAAGACGGTGGTCTCGAACAGCCAGCGCGGGGTGGCGTGGTCGACTTCGATCGGCAGTTCCAGGGCGGTACGCTGCGCTGGATCCAGCCGGTTGCCCAGGTGCCCGGCAATCTCACCCTGACCCTTGGCGCCGATTACGACCAGAGCAAGGATGACCGCCGTGGCTACCAGAACTTCAGCGCTGACCAGTTGGGTGTGAAAGGCGAGTTGCGACGTGACGAGCAGGACACCGCCACCAGCCTGGACCCTTACCTTCAGGCGCACTGGGAAATCGGTAACTGGACCAGCGAGCTGGGCTTGCGCTACAGCAGCATGAACATGCGCGTCGATGACCATTACCTGGCCAACGGTGACGCCAGCGGCTCCAAACGGTATCAGCAAGCCACCCCTTCGCTGTCTGTGATGTACGCCTTCACCCCTGATTTGCGTGGTTACGTGAGTGTCGGCAAAGGCTTCGAAACCCCCACGCAGGCCGAGATGGCCTATGCACCGGGAGCGGACGAACGCTTCAACTTCGGGCTCGAGCCTGCCACCAGCATGCAGTATGAAACGGGCCTGAAGTACCGGCTGAGCGAGCGCACGCGGCTGGACGCCGCCGTCTACCAGATCCAGACCGAAGACGAAATTGTTGTGGACCGTGCGACGGACGGCCGAACCAGCTATCGCAATGCCGGGCGTACCCTTCGGCGTGGCTTCGAGGCCCGCCTGCAGCAGGATTGGAACGACCAGTGGCAGGCCACTGTGGTGTACACCCGCACCGACGCGCGCTATGCCGAAAACGTCAGCCAGGCCATCGCACGTGGCAACCGCCTGCCAGGTGTGCCCCAGGACAACCTGTATGGCGAGGTGCTGTGGAAGCCGGTGGCGGCGGTCAGCATGGGCCTGGAAGGGCAGTACCGCAGCAAGGTGTATGTCGACGACAGCAACGCTGCCAAGGCGGCGCCGGCCTATGCCGTGTTCAATTGGCGTACGCGCTTCGAGCAGCATGTCGGCCCGTGGACATTCCACCAGCTGGTGCGCCTGGACAACCTGTTCGACCGGCAATATGTAGGGTCGGTGATCGTCGGCGACAGCAATGGGCGTTACTACGAGGCCGCGCCTGGGCGCTCATGGTACGCGGGGGCGGGTTTGGCGTACCGGTTCCAGTGACGGGCTACAAGGGGCCGGGTGGCGCCTGCAGCGGCTGCCCAGCCACCGCTGGCAGTGCCGGTAGCGGTAGAATCAGCACCTGATCATACGCTTCAGAGGTAGATGCGGTGGAATTGCAGCAGGGCTTCGTCCTGACCCGGCATTGGCATGACACGCCCGAAGGGACCTGCGTGGAATTCTGGCTGGCTACCGATCAGGGGCCCCGGCAATTACGCCTTGCCCCTCAGGACTCGGTGGCTTTCATCCCGCTGGCGCAGGCTGAACATGCCCGGGTGTTGTTGGCCAAAGAGCCAGGTGTACAGCTCAAGCCCTTGCAGTTGAAGGACTTCGAGCAGCGCCCGGTCATGGGGCTGTATTGCCGCCAGCACCGGCAGCTGATGCAACTGGAGCAACGCCTGCGCAACGCCGGCATCGACGTTTTCGAAGCCGACATTCGCCCGCCCGAACGCTACCTGATGGAGCGCTTCATCACCGCCCCCGTGCAGTTCACTGGCAAGCCTGATGCACAGGGCGTGCTCTGCGAAGCTCAGCTCAGGCCGCTGGCAGGTTACCGCCCACCGCTGCGCCTGGTGTCGCTGGACATCGAAACCAGCGAGCGTGGGGAGTTGTACAGCATTGCCCTGGAGGGCTGTGGCCAGCGTCAGGTGTACATGCTTGGCAAACCCAACGGCGACCCGGCGGGGGTGGACTTCGATCTGCACTACTGCGCCGACCGCGCCGAGCTGCTGGTGTGCCTGAACCAGTGGATGGCGCTGCACGACCCCGACGCGATTATTGGCTGGAACCTGATCCAGTTCGACCTGCGCGTGCTGCATGAGCACGCCAAGGCGTTGCAGGTAGCGCTGGCCTTGGGGCGCAGAGGCGCAGCCATGACCTTGCGAAGCCAGGGCGGCGGTGGCCACGTATTCGCCGACGCCCCGGGGCGCTTGTTGATCGATGGCATCGAGGCGCTGCGCTCGGCCACCTGGAGTTTCCCATCGTTCAGCCTCGAAAACGTCGCCCAGACGCTGCTCGGCGAAGGCAAAGCCATCGACACACCCTACCAGCGCATGGACGAAATCAACCGGCGCTTCGCCGAAGACAAACCGGCCCTGGCGCGGTACAACCTGAAGGACTGTGAGCTGGTGACGCGGATCTTCGCCCACACCCGCCTGCTCGAGTTCCTGCTGGAACGCTCATCGGTTACCGGCCTGGCGGTGGACCGCAGCGGCGGGTCGGTCGCCGCGTTTTGCCACTTGTACATTCCGCATATGCACCGCCTGGGGTACGTGGCGCCCAACCTGGGCAGCCGGCCGGACGAAGCCAGCCCCGGCGGCTTCGTCATGGACTCGCGCCCAGGTTTGTACGACTCGGTACTGGTCCTGGATTACAAAAGCCTGTACCCCTCGATCATTCGCACCTTCCTGATCGATCCGGTGGGCCTGGTGGAAGGTTTGCACCGTCCTGACGATGAGCACTCGGTGGAGGGTTTCCGTGGCGGGCGCTTTTCCCGCAGCCAGCATTGCCTGCCGGCCATCGTCGAGCGTGTGTGGCAGGGCAGGGAGGCGGCCAAACGCGAGGGTAACTCGCCGTTGTCCCAGGCACTGAAGATCATCATGAACGCGTTCTACGGTGTGCTGGGTTCCAGCGGTTGCCGCTTCTTCGACCCCCGGCTGGCCTCGTCCATCACCTTGCGTGGGCACCAGATCATGCACCAGACCCGGGCGCTGATCGAGGCCCGGGGTTTCGACGTGATCTATGGCGATACCGACTCCACCTTCGTCTGGCTCAAGGGTGCCCATGCCGAGGAAGACGCGGTGCGCATCGGTCGCGAGCTGGTGGCCGAGGTCAACCAGTGGTGGCAAACGCACCTGCGCGAAAGCATGGACCTGGATTGCGCCCTCGAGCTTCAGTTCGAGGTGCATTACCGGCGTTTCCTGATGCCCACCATCCGTGGTACCGACGAGGGCAGCAAGAAACGCTACGCCGGGCTCAGGCAGCGGGCTGATGGCACAGAAGAAATGGTGTTCAAGGGCCTGGAATCGGTGCGCACCGACTGGTCACCGCTGGCCCGGCAGTTTCAGCAGGAACTCTACGCACGCGTGTTTCGTGGTGAGCCGTACCGTGATTACCTGTGTGACTATGTACAGCGCACGCTGGCGGGTGAGAACGACGAGCTGCTGGTCTATCGCAAGCGCTTGCGGCGACCCCTGGCCGACTATCAGCGCAATGTCCCGCCCCATGTGCGTGCCGCACGCCTGGCCGACGACTACAACAAGCGCCTGGGCCGCCCGCTGCAATACCAGCGCGGCGGCTGGATCAGCTATGTGATCACCACCGCAGGCCCAGAGCCGCTGGAAAACCTGCAAGCCCCCATCGACCATGATCATTACATCAGCCGGCAGTTGCAGCCGGTGGCTGATGCCATCCTGCCTTTTGTCGGCGACGACTTCGCGCGGCTGATCGACCATCAACTGCTGCTGTTCTGAACGGGTAGTAGATAGCTAGCCGTCGGCATGCCCTGAACCTGCACAAACTCTAGCCTCAACGCCATCGCGGAGGCACAGATGCAGGGCAAATCCACTTCACCTTCGAATGCGGTCGACGCGCTTGCCATCGCGCAAGCCTGCCAGGACCATTACATTGCACAGCGGCTGCCGGCCTGGATGGCGAAGCTGACGGTGGCCGACTACCGGCTGCTGAGCCAGGCACTGTCGCAGTTGCTGGCTTGCCGGGAAGGGCTGACGCAAGCCCTGGCACAGGTGCGCAACCTGGATGATTTCAGCCGGCCTTTGCTGCAGCAGGCGCTGGCCCGGTTTGGCACCCTGGATGCCGACCGCGTGTGCCTGCGGCAATGGTATTACTTCACGTCGCCGACCATCAGTTATGTGACCGGTCGGCTGCCAGTCGCCGACAGCGATTACTACGATACGCCGCTGCTGGAGGCAGCGCTGGGCAACTTCACCGAGGCCGAACAGCATGATCAGCCCCGCAAGAATTGCCTGGTGGATGCGCTGGGCGCCACGCGTACTGAGCTATCGGCAACGGCCTTCGTCAGGCTGTGCCGCACGCTGGACCTTGGCCAGCAGTACCAGGCGCACCTGGCGGGTGTTTTTCAGCCAAGCGTGCGTGAGCTTCTGGTTCGCCGCCAACGCTATGGCATGCTGGCCGATGCGCTTGCGGCCCGCGCACAGGGCGTGTTGAGCGCGGCCCAGCTGCACTGGGTGGTGCAACTGTGCATGCATGACACGCTTGGCACCCTCGCGGGATCGCCGGTCAGCGTCCGCCGGCTGGAACTGTTTGGTTGCCGCATGCAGCAGATCGTGGTGCTGGATGTCATTGCCGAGGGGACGTTCTACAACACCAGCAAGTACGTCCTGGTGTATGTACCTGGCGACCCCGCAGGCCCCTGGAGCGTGTGCAACGACCTGGAACACTACGCCCGCCGGGTGCTTGGCAAGCGTTTGCGCAAGAACGACTACCGGCGTTTCTTCAGCCGCTTCGTGCGCCGTCGCGACAGCCAGCGGTTTTTCTCTGCCGTGGGTGAGCGGCTCGACGATGTCACCCACTGGGCGACCCGCAGCCTTGATGAACAGACGCATGCCTATGGTTTACCGCTGTTCGATGCCCTGGCTGATGACTGGATTGGCCAGGTCAAGGATGACGCGGCGATCATCGCCCCGCCAGTGGCGATGTTCGATCGCCAGGCTCAGGCCGAGCATGCCCGCCGTTTACAGGCTGAAGGGCAAACCCTGCTCGGCATCGCAGGGCTTTTCGTGCCCGCAATTGGCGCGGTGATGCTGGGTGTGATGGCCTGGGAACTGCTTGAGCAAAGCTTCCAGGCGGTCAGTGACTGGCAACAGAACGAACGCAATGCTGCGCTGGCCCACCTGCTGAATGTGGGCAAAGGGTTGTTGACCGTCGGTGCAACCGTTGCTGTTGTCGCGGCGGCGCGACGTGCCTGGAGCGTGGTAGACCCACTGGTGCCGGCGCAGCTGCCAGGTGGCGAGGAAAAACTGTGGAACACCGACCTGGAACCCTACCGTTGTGGCACCCCGCCGGCTACCGCGGTGCGGGACGAGCAGGGGGTGTATCGCCTGGCCGAGCGCTGCTGGATCAGCATGGACGGTCACTGGTATGAAGTGGCGTGGCGCAAGAACGATGAACAATGGCAGTTGCTCCCTTACCAGGGCTATGCCCCCTTGCTCCGCCACAATGGCGCCGGTGCGTGGCGGCTGTGGTGCGAGCAGCCCGCCGAATGGGCAGACGCGCGCCAGCTGTTCCGCCGCCTGGGCAAGCCCTACAGCGACCTCGATGACCTGCAGATCGACCAGGCGCTGGCCATCCACGAGCTGGACGACCAGCACTTGCGGGCATGGCATGTGTATGGCCGAGCACCTGAGGCAGCGCTGGCTGACACGGTGCAGCGGCTGCTGTTCGCCGGGCGGATCCACACGTTGGTCGGTCAACTGCGCGAAGGTGGCGCCACCGCCGATCAGCAATTGCTGGCGCGGGTGCTGAGCCTTCCCCGGGCGGCAGGCCTGCACGGGCGCGCGCTGGCCGAAGTGGCCTGGGCCGGGCGCCGGGAACTGCTGCAAGCCATGTACGAGGAGCACAACACCGGCCCGCAAACCCCTTGCCCGTTGCAACGGGCCTTCGCCAGCCTGCACCGCCTAGCGGCCAGGGAAGTGATGCGCAATGCCAGCGAGGACGACCTGCAGCACCTGCAAGAGACCGGGCGCGTGCCGCTGTTCATGGCCGAGGCGGCCAGGCTGCAGGTTACGCGGATTCGAACCGCGCGGGTCTTTGAGGCGCTGCGCATCGATACCCCACAGAATCTCGATCTGGCGCGGGTTGTGCTGAACCTGCTGGGGCAGGTGCCGGGGGCCGGAGGGCCAGGCTGGCGATTGTTCGACGGTGAGGCCAGCGAGCCGCTGCTGACAATCGAAGGCGCGGGCCCAACCTTCGATCTGCTGCACCAGCATGGGGTGTTTCGCTTGCACGACCGTGCCCAGCCCAACGCCGGTGCTGCCGGGGAGCTGTTCGAAACACTGGCGGCGGCGTATGACGCCGAGGCACGAGCGGCCAGCCGGCAGCCTGCTGTGTTCGCACCCGCCCTGCGCCAGGCGTTGGCAGACCTTGCCTTCAACCAGCGGCCAGCCGTGCTGGTCGCCCTTGGCATGGGCCAGCGCCGTGGCGCCTTCGTGGCACCGCTACGGCTCGCTGACGGCCGCATTGGCTACCCCATGGCCGGCGGCAGGTTATGGGCTGCGTTCGGGCGGCTCAGGCCGCGGGCGCTGCAGGCACGCCTGCGCGACCTGTACCCGGCCTTCAGCGACGAGCAGGTTGGCCAATGGTTGGCGTCAGCCGATGCCCGGGCCAGGTTGAACGGCCTTGAGGCGCAATACCGACAGCTCAATAGCCACCTCGACAGGTGGGTATTCAATGCTGTTGCCACACCTGAATTGACTGCCCGACGTGAATTCAGAAAAGGCTTGATCGACTGCTGGCGCTTGCTCGTCCCCGAGTTGCAGGACCAGGCATCTGTGCAGGGCGGGCGCTTCATGCTGACCCAGACCCGCAGCCGTTTGCGCCAACTGCCTGGCCTGCCGGCCCAAGTGAGTTTCGCGCACGTGTCCATACTGGCCTTGCGCGCCATGCGGCTGGAGCAGGTGCCCGACGATTTCCTGCAGGCGTTTCCCAACTTGCGCAACCTGGAAATCACCAATTGCCGGCTCAGGCGCCTGCCGCTGCCTCAGATGCTGGCACAAAGGCTGGAGGTGCTCGACCTGTCAGGCAATCAGATCGCGCTCGACGAAAGCCAGGCGCTGGTCCTGGCCGGTTGCCGCTCCCTGGTGTACCTGAACCTTTCGGACAACCCGTTGCGCCGGGCATTTTCCGTGTTCGCCATGACCGAGCTCAACGCCTTGCACCTGTCACGCACGCAATTGCCGGAGTTTCCCTACGGCACGCTGGACGCGCCGCAACTGCACACGCTGGACCTCAGTGGCAACAGTATTTCAGTGCTGCCTGACGACCTGCATCAGTCACACCTGTGGCGCGCGGGCCGGGTCGAACTGTCGGGCAACCTGCTGGCGGCTGCATCGCAGGCGTCTTCCAGCTGGCATTGGCTCGAGGCGAGTCGCGTGCCGTATCGGTTCCGTTATCTGGACCTGGTGGCGGCAGAACGTCGCGATGAAATGGCCGCGTTGTGGGTTCATCTGGAAGCCGATGAGGTATCGGACGACTTCTTCAAGACGTTGTCCGTACTGACCACCTCCGGCGCATTCAAGTTTTCCTCCACCGCTTGCGCGCTGGCAGCCCGGGTACTGGAAATGTTCGAAGCCATGAGTGAAGACACTGCGCTGCGGCTGGAGCTGTTCAGGCACGCCGCGGCGACGGATTGCCAGGACAACGCCACTGCCCGTTTCGCTGACCTGGAAGTGCGCTTGATGATATGGCGTACGCGCCGCCAGCAGGGTGGGCGCCCCCCGGAGCAGGGCTTGTTGTGGCTCGGCGGGCAGTTATGGCGCTTGGCGTTGCTCGATCAGTTCGCGGCAGAACATGCCCGCCGGTTGGGGGCCGGCAGTGAGTCACTCGAATTCGCCCTGGCTTACCGTGTTGCCTTGCGCACGGCCCTGGATTTACCCGCCCAGCCCGGGGAGATGTTGTATACCGATATTGCCCGGCTGCAGGACACCGACCTTCGTTCGGCGCGTGCCTTCGTGCTGGCAGCGCAGACCCGCGACGGCATGGCTGAATACCTTTCCAGGCAACGCTTCTGGCAGGACTACCTGCGGGGCAGTTTCCCCGATCGCCTGCAAGTGCCGCAGGACATGCATGATGAACTGGAGCGGCTGATGGCGCTGGGCAACCAGGAAGCGCAGGTCGAGCGGCTGCAGATTCGGAATCAGCAGCGTGAGCATGCCCTGCTGTTGCAACTGACCCTCGAAGCCCTGGACAGAAACGCGCCCGGCGACAGCACGACGGGGTAAAACGGCCAGCGCAGCGCTGCCGGCCGCTGGCTATGCGCTATGCTCAGAGCAGGCGGCGATGTTTGCAAAGGCCTCGCCGCCCGGTCACGGAAATCGGAAGTTACCTTTGTGGCAAGCACGCCATGGGCGGTTGGTTTAGGCTCCCGCGTCGGATCTTTCTCCATGATCTGTAGTCTTTGGTTTATCGAGAGAATAAGGAGATATGCATGCTCGTCCGCTCACTGACCCTCGCCACCCTGCTCGCGCTGGCCGGCCCTTTGCATGCCGCTGACAGTGACGCACCGTTGGCCAAGGAACTGGGCAAGGCGCGGCCATTGGTGGTCATTGCGCCGAGCAGCGCCGACCCCACCCTGCGTGGGCTCAACAAAGCGCTCGAAGACCCGGCTACCCAGGCAAAATTCAAGGAGCGCAGCCTGGTGCTGTACAGCGTGGCGCAAATGATGGGCAAACGGGAGGACAAGAACCTCGAGCAGCAAACCACCATGGCGCTGATCCGCGAACTGAAGCTGGGGGCGAGCAAAGGCACCAAGGTGATTCTGGTGGGCAAGGATGGTGAGCGGCATGTGCTCAAGGATGACGAAGACAACACCGCCCTCGATCCCCAGGTGATCTTCGAGGCAGTCGATGCGCTGCCCGCGAGCGAGAAGGCGGTAACCGCACCAGAGCCGGTGGCGGCCGCACCGCAAACCAAGGCCAAGGACAGCAAACCTGCCAAACCGGCCAAGCCTGCCGCCCCGCCCAAGCCGCTGGAAGACTGACCGGGTGCGGCCCTGAGCTTGCTCAGGGCCGTTGCCACGCAGGCCTGGCTCAGTCAGGAGAAGCTGGCGAAATGTGCCTGCATCCGCGCGGCGTCAGCCTGCCGGCCGCTGAACAGTTCGAATGCTTTCACAGCCTGGAACACCGCCATGTTGCTACCGTCCAGTGTGCGGCAGCCCAGCGCCCGTGCAGCGCGCAGCAGTTCGGTTTCCAGCGGGAAGTAGATGATCTCCGCCACCCACAGCCGTGCATGCAGCAGCGCCACTGGCAGCGGCGTGCCGGGTAGCTTGGCCATGCCGACCGGGGTGGTGTTGACCAGCCCGTCCGCATCGGCCAGTGCCGTGGCCAAGTCACCGCCAAGCATTGCCCGCCCCGCACCGAAATGCGCATTCAGGTTGTCGACCAGTGCCTGAGCGCGGGCGGTATCCACTTCGAACAACACCAGCTGTTCAACCCCTTCGCCCAGCAAGGCATGCGCCACCGCCGAGCCCGCGCCGCCAGCCCCCATCTGCACCACCTTGCGGCGGGCCACATCGGGCAGGCCGCGGCGCAAACCTTCGGCAAAGCCCAGGCAATCGGTGTTGTGGCCAACCCGCTTGCCGTCCTTGAGTACCACGGTGTTGACCGCGCCGATGCCGCGCGCTTCATCCGACAGCTCGTCGAGCAACGGCAGGATCGCCTGCTTGAACGGGTAGGTGATGTTCAGGCCGGTAAAACCCGTGTGCTGCGCAGCGTCGAGCAGGCCGGGCAGGGCGCTGTCGTCCAGTTGCAACTGGTCTGCGTCGATCAGCCGGTACAGATAGCGCAGGGCCTGGGCATCGCCTTCGTGCTCGTGCAGGGCCGGGGTGCGCGACAGTTGGATACCCCGGCCGATCAGGCCGGCAAGAATGGCAGGCTGGCTCATGCTGCACGCTCCTTGAGCAGTTCGGCGAAGTAGCTGATGGCCATGCGGTAGCCGTGGCTTCCCAGGCCGCAGATGACGCCGACCGCGATCGACGAAACGAACGACACGTGGCGGAACGGTTCACGTTTGTGCACGTTGGACAGGTGCACTTCGATGACCGGTACTTCGCTGGCCACCAGCGCATCGCGAATGGCTACCGAGGTGTGGGTCCAGGCACCTGGATTGATCACGATACCGGCGCAGCGATTGCGCGCGGCGTGGATCCAGTCGATCAGTTCACCTTCATGGTTGGTTTGCCGGAATTCGACTTCCAGGCCGTGGGCATTGGCAGTGTCGGCGCAGTGTTGACCAAGGTCGGCAAGGGTTTCGTAACCATACTGGGCCGGCTCTCGGGTGCCCAGCATGTTCAGGTTGGGGCCGTTGAGCACGAGAATCAGGGGCGTCATGACGGGCTTCGCTTTGTTGTTGTTGGATGTGCCTAGTTTTGTACTGACTGGTTAGTTCCGTCAATTGAGGGGAGCCGCCGTGCTGGGAAAGTGGGCGATTATCGAACCGCGTTCGCCGCCAAGGCGCGCTGGCGCACAGGCTGCACGCCTTACAGAATTGTAATTTTCATGCCACCACCCAGATAACCAGCCTTCTCTACAGTCCCTCGCCACCCTTCGTCGACGAGGACCTGTTCCGTGCTCATCCCCCGCAAGTTCGCCTTGCTCTGCCTGCTGCTGGTTGGCGCTACGAGCGCCCACGCCAGCCAGCGCCTGAGCTTGCCCCAGGCGCTGGCCGCCGCTTTTGCCCAGAACCCGGAACTGGCTGCCACCAGCCGCGAAATCGGCATTGCCGACGGCGAGCGGCGCCAGGCCGGGTTACTGCCCAACCCCGAGCTGGCGTGGGAGGTGGAGGACACGCGCCGGGACACCAGCACCACTACCATCACCCTCAGCCAGCCGCTGGAATTGGGCGGCAAGCGTGCTGCACGCATCGCCGCGGCCGGCGTCGGTCAGGCGATCGCCCAGCTTGACCTGGAACGCCAGCGCAATGGCCTGCGTGCCGATGTGGTCCAGGCGTTCCATGCCGCCTTGCGGGCACAGACCGCGCTGGAGCTGGCGCAGCAATCCCAGGCCTTGACCGCCCGCGGCTTGCGGGTGGTGCAGGGGCGGGTCACTGCCGGCCAGTCATCGCCCGTGGAGGCCACCCGCGCCCAGGTGCAACTGGCCCAGGCCGAGGCCCAACTGCGCCGCGCGCAAACCCAGCGTAGCGTGGCCTACCAGGCCCTGGCGCGTTTGACCGGCAGCCCGCTGGCCAGCTTCGACAGCTTGCAGGCGGCCAACCTTTCGCCTGGGGTCGCGCCCAGTACTGACATCTTGCTCGCCCGCGTCGAGCAAACGGTCGAGTGGCGCCTGGCCGCCGCCCAGGTCGAGCGTGGCGATGCGGCGTTGGGCACGGAAAAGGCTCAGCGCATTCCCAACCTCACCGTCAGCCTTGGCAGCCAGTACAGCCGCGAAGAGCGCGAGCGGGTGAACGTGGTTGGCCTCTCCATGCCGCTGCCGTTGTTCGACCGTAACCAGGGCAACGTGCTGGCGGCTGCGCGCCGTGCCGACCAGGCGCGTGACTTGCGCAATGCCGTGGCCCTGCGCTTGCGCAGCGAAACCCGCAGCGCCGTCGACCAATGGGCCACGGCCATGCAGGAGGTGGCGGCCTACGACCGCACCATCCTGCCGGCTGCACAGCAAGCCGTGGACACCGCCACCCGTGGTTTCGAAATGGGCAAGTTCGCTTTTCTCGATGTACTCGATGCCCAGCGCACGCTGATCGAGGCCCGTGGCCTGTACCTCGAGGCCCTGGCGACGGCGGCCGATGCACGCGCGCGGGTCGAGCGTATCTACGGCGACCTCGATGACCTGGGCAACCCAATGATCAGCAGGAGCAGCAATGACTAACCCACGCAAGTTGGCCCTTCTGGCAGCCACCCTGGCCGCGTTAGGCCTCGGTGGCCTGGCCTGGACCGGTACGCTCGGCCAGGCAGCCACTGCCCAGCCAGCTGAAGACAGCCATGAGCATGGCGAGGCGGACGCCGCCGAAGGCCATGCAGAAACAGAGCACGACGATGAACAAGGGCAGGTGCACCTGTCCATCGCCCAGATCGAAGCTGCCGGGGTGCAGTTGGTTGCTGCCGGGCCGCGCGCGCTGGGTACAGCCATAAACTTCCCCGGTGAAATCCGTTTTGACGAGGACCGCACCGCCCACGTGGTACCGCGGGTGCCGGGTGTGGTCGAGGCAGTCCAGGCCGAATTGGGCCAGGCGGTCAAGCGCGGGCAGGTGCTGGCGGTAATCGCCAGCCAGCAGATCTCTGACCTGCGCAGCGAGCAGCAGGCTGCCCAACGCCGCCTTGAGCTGGCGCGCCTGACCTTGCGCCGCGAACAACAGCTGTGGCAGGAGCGCATCAGCGCCGAGCAGGATTACCTGCAGGCGCGCCAGGCGCTGCAGGAGGCCGAAATAGCCTTGGTCAATGCCCGGCAGAAGGTCGCGGCGGTGGGGCCGGCAGGTGCCGGCAACCGCTATGAACTGCGCGCACCGTTCGACGCCGTGGTCGTGGAGAAACACCTGAGCGTGGGTGAGGTGGTCGACGCGACCAGCAACGCCTTCACCCTGTCTGACCTGAGCCGGGTGTGGGCGACTTTCGCCGTGGCACCGCGTGAGTTGGACAAGGTACGCACCGGCCGTGCGGTCATGGTCAGCGCGCCAGACCTGGGGGCCCAGGTCGAAGGCAAGGTCAATTACGTTGGCAGCCTGCTCGGCGAACAGAACCGCGCCGCCACCGTCCGTGCCAGCCTGGCCAACCCTGACGGCGCCTGGCGCCCCGGTTTGTTCGTCAATGTTGCGGTCAGCATCGAACGTTTCGAGGCTGCGGTAGTGGTGCCTGAAATCGCCCTGCAAAGCCTGGACGCGCAGACCGTGGTATTTGCCCGTACCGAGCAGGGCTTCGAGGCCCGACCCGTAACCACCGGCCGTCGCGATGCCGGGCAGGTGGAAATCACCAGCGGCCTGGCCGCCGGAACCCAGGTGGCTGCCGCCGGCAGCTTCGTTCTCAAGTCGGAGCTGGGCAAAGGCTCGGCCGAGCACAGCCATTGACCAGGGGTACGCCTGCATGTTCGAACGCCTGATCCAATTTGCCATCGAGCAGCGCCTGGTGGTGATGCTGGCTGTGGTCCTGATGGCCGCGGTGGGTATTCACAGCTACCGGCAGTTGCCGATCGACGCCGTACCGGATATCACCAACGTCCAGGTGCAAATCAACACGGCCGCACCCGGTTACTCGCCCCTGGAGACCGAGCAGCGCATCACCTTCGCCATCGAAACCGCCATGGCCGGCCTGCCCGGGCTCAAGCAGACGCGCTCGCTGTCGCGCTCGGGGTTGTCACAGGTCACGGTGATCTTCGAGGACGGCACCGACCTGTTCTTCGCCCGCCAGTTGGTCAACGAGCGCCTGCAAGTGGCGCGCGAGCAACTGCCCGAGGGCATCGAGGCTGGCATGGGGCCGATCTCCACCGGGCTGGGGGAGATTTTTCTGTGGACGGTGGAAGCCGAAGAGGGGGCCCTGAAGGAAGACGGCACCCCCTACAGCGCAACCGACCTGCGCGTGATCCAGGACTGGATCATCAAGCCGCAGTTGCGCAACGTGCCCGGGGTGGCAGAGGTCAACAGCATTGGCGGGCACGCCAAGCAGTACCTGATTGCGCCGGACCCCAAGCGCCTGGCGGCCTACAAGCTCACCCTCAACGACCTGGTCGCGGCGCTGGAGCGTAACAACGCCAACGTCGGCGCGGGTTACATCGAACGTAACGGCGAGCAGTTGCTGATCCGCGCGCCTGGCCAGGTGGCCTCGGCCGATGATATCGCCAACATCGTCATCTCCAGCGTGGACGGCACCCCGATCCGCGTCAGCCACGTTGCCCAGGTAGGCCTTGGCGAGGCGTTGCGCTCGGGGGCGGCGACCGAAAACGGCCGCGAGGTGGTGCTGGGCACGGTATTCATGTTGATCGGCGAAAACAGCCGCACGGTATCCCAGGCAGTGGCTGCCAAGCTGGTGGAGATCAACCGCAGCCTGCCCAAAGGGGTGTCGGCGGTGACCGTGTACGACCGCACCAACCTGGTGGAAAAGGCCATCGCCACGGTGAAGAAGAACCTGATCGAGGGGGCCATTCTGGTGATCGCCGTGCTGTTCCTGTTCCTGGGGAACATTCGCGCGGCACTGATCACCGCCATGGTCATTCCGTTGTCGATGCTGTTCACCTTCACGGGCATGTTCGCCAACAAGGTCAGCGCCAACCTGATGAGCCTGGGCGCGCTGGATTTCGGCATCATTGTCGACGGCGCGGTGGTGATCGTGGAAAACGCCATCCGCCGACTGGCGCATGCCCAGCAACGGCATGGCCGCATGCTGACGCGCAGCGAGCGCTTGCACGAGGTGTTTGCCGCCGCCCGTGAAGCACGGCGGCCACTGATCTACGGGCAGTTGATCATCATGGTGGTGTACCTGCCGATCTTTGCCCTGACCGGGGTCGAAGGCAAGATGTTCCACCCCATGGCCTTCACCGTGGTCATCGCCCTACTTGGCGCGATGCTCCTTTCGGTGACCTTCGTACCCGCTGCGATCGCCCTGTTCGTCACCGGCAAGGTCAAGGAAGAAGAGGGCCTGGTAATGCGCACCGCGCGGCAGCGTTATGCGCCGGTGCTGGCCTGGGTGCTGGGCCGGCGCCGGCGTGCATTTGCCGGGGCAGCGGCCTTGGTGCTGTTGTCCGGGGTAATGGCCAGCCGCATGGGCAGTGAATTCATCCCCAGCCTCAGCGAGGGTGATTTTGCCCTGCAGGCCCTGCGTGTGCCGGGCACCAGCCTGTCGCAATCGGTGGACATGCAGCAGCGCCTGGAGCAGGCCATCATCGCCCAGGTGCCCGAGGTGGAGCGGGTGTTTGCCCGTACCGGTACCGCCGAGATCGCTGCCGACCCGATGCCGCCGAATATTTCCGATGCCTATGTGATGTTGCGCCCGCGCGAGCAATGGGTCGACCCCGGTAAGTCACGCGAGGCGCTGATCGCCGACGTGCAACGTGCCGCCGCCAGTGTTCCCGGCAGCAATTATGAGTTGTCGCAGCCGATCCAGTTGCGTTTCAACGAGCTGATTTCCGGTGTGCGCAGTGATGTGGCGGTGAAGCTGTTCGGTGACGACATGCAGGTGCTCAACCGTACTGCCGCACAGATCGCCGGCAGCCTGCAGGGCGTACCCGGTGCGTCCGAGGTGAAGGTCGAGCAAACCACGGGCCTGCCGGTGCTGACCATCGACATCGACCGCGACAAGGCCGCCCGCCATGGCCTGAACGTGGGCGATGTGCAGGATGCCATCGCCACCGCGGTGGGCGGCCGCAAGGCGGGCACCTTGTATGAAGGTGACCGGCGGTTCGATATGGTGGTGCGCCTGTCGGAAACCTTGCGTACCGACGTGGATGGGCTGGCCAGCCTGCTGATCCCGGTGCCGGCCAGTGGGGCTGCGGGCACCGGGCAGATCGGCTTCATCCCGCTGTCGCAGGTGGCCACCCTTGACCTGCAACTGGGGCCGAACCAGGTCAGCCGCGAAGACGGCAAGCGGGTGGTGGTGGTCAGCGCCAACGTGCGGGGGCGCGACCTGGGCTCGTTCGTGCAGGAGGCCGAGCAGGTATTGCGCGGCCAGGTGCCGATACCGCCTGGGTACTGGACACGCTGGGGTGGCCAGTTCGAACAGCTGCAATCGGCGGCCGAGCGCCTGCAAGTGGTGGTGCCAGTGGCCTTGCTGCTGGTCATGGCGTTGCTGTTGATGATGTTCAACAACCTCAGGGATGGCCTGCTGGTGTTCACTGGAATTCCGTTCGCCCTCACAGGGGGCGTCCTGGCCCTGTGGTTGCGCGACATTCCCTTGTCGATTTCCGCTGGCGTGGGCTTCATTGCCCTGTCGGGGGTGGCCGTGCTCAATGGCCTGGTGATGATTGCCTTCATCCGCGGCTTGCGTGAGCAGGGGCGAACGCTGCGTGCGGCGGTCGAGGAGGGCGCGCTGACCCGTTTGCGGCCGGTACTGATGACCGCGCTGGTGGCGTCACTGGGCTTCATTCCCATGGCCTTGGCGACGGGCACCGGGGCTGAGGTGCAGCGGCCGTTGGCGACCGTGGTGATTGGCGGAATCCTGTCTTCGACCGCCTTGACCTTGCTGGTATTGCCGGCGTTGTACCAATGGGCTTATCGACGCGAAGAGGCGCAGGAGGGGTAAAGCCCTGGGGCCGCTGGGGCGGCCCATCGCGGCACACCTCCACCCTGCAGGGTGTGCCTGGTGGGAGTAACTGTCTTTCTCAAAATTTGAAAAGCCTGCGCGATTCATTGTGGGAGCGGGCAAGCCCGCGAAGCAGGCGACGCGGTGTCTGGCACCGGC
>NZ_AEWE02000032.1:36047-43114 GCF_000190455.2 Pseudomonas sp. TJI-51 | reverse complement strand
AGGTGCAGCAGCCAGTGTCACCAGCCCCAGGTTGCTGGCATTGCCCGAGCCGCTGGCGTAAAGCTTGCCGTTGCCATCGACTGCCTTCCAACTCACCTTGGCGGTCGAGCAGTCCTTGGCAAACACGAACGGCAGCTTGCTCAGCAGGCCCGTCAGCAGTTCCTGGTTATCCCAGGCTGGGCGGCTGATGGTCAGGTCGACCTGGGGTTTGCACCAGGTGCTGGCATCGCCAGGCACTTCGACCTTGATGTTGTCTTTCTTGGAATAGGCCAGCTCATGGGCGAACGCTTGCGGTACCAGACCACAAGCGCCGACCACAGCCAGCGCGAGCGCGTGCTTTTTCATGGAGTCCTCAGATCAGTTCCCAGGTGCCGTTGGCTTGTTTGCAGAAGGTGTTCTGCTCTTGTTCGGTCTTGCCGTTTTGCGCCTTCAGGCTGACGGTGACCGGGCGGCAGGCCGCTTCGGCGGCAACGGTCTGGGTGGGCAGCGACTGCAGCGAGTCCAGGTCGAAGGCTTGGGTTTCCTTGCTGGCGGCAACGTCCAGCTCGTCCAGGTTTACCGCCGGGGTCACGCGCTTGGCCACGGCCTGCGCCTTGGGCTCCACGTAGTCCTTGTGCACGTAGCCCACGGTCACCCCCTTGCGCCCGACCAGGATCCAGTCGCCGGTGGCGCCCACTGCGGTGAACTCGGTGTGGTTCTTCAGGCTGCCGACCTTCTCGCCAGAGGCGTTCGGCGCGGCGCGTACGTTCAGGTTGTCGCTGGTGGTCACGTACGGTTCGTTGATCAGCTTCATCGACGGCACGGCCTGGATCTTGGGCGCGCGCTTGACCTCGACCTGCTTGGTCTTGGTGTATTCCTTGCCTGGCACGATCTGCGCGCTGGCACCAGAGTGGTCGGACTTCCAGGTCACGGGCTGGGCGCTGGCCGTAGCCTGCTGCTGGCTCAGTACTTCCTGGGTACGCAGCGCCAGGGCCTGCTGGTCCTTCTCATCGAGCATATTGCCGATGCGGTTGCCGACGTAGGCGCCAATCCCACCCGCGATCAGCGCGGCGGCAATCTTGCCGTTGCCACTGCCCAAGGTCGAACCGATGGCAACGCCAGCCAGGCCACCGATTACCGTGCCCGCTTGCTCTTTGCTGATCCCGAGCTGTGCACAGGCCGTGGTAGAAGCGATGGCGACCGCCAGTAGGGACGCGACGAATTTCTTACGCAAGTGGAGCACTCCATTGTCGATGGGGCGCACAGCCGCGTCCCGCAGCCAATGGCAGGCGGCGGCAGGCGAAGGTGTGCGTTGATTTGAGAGGGGGCGCGGCACTGGTCGCGAGCGGCAATTCAGCCGCCCGGCGCTGGGCAAAAAGGAAGACCAGTACGGCGCGAAGCATCCAACGAATCCATGTCAGAAAAAGTCATCGCCCAGCGCGCGTAATCATTACGGCGTTTGGCCTGGGCGTGAGTGGTGTAGTAGAGGGCCGCATTGTAGCCCAAGGTGCTATTGGCAGTTCAAGACAAAATGTTGCGGTCCTCAGCGTCGGCAGGACCGGCCCCTTCGCGGGCACGCCCGCTCCCACAGGTTTTCAGGTGCAGCACCGTCCCCTTTGGGAGCGGGCGTGCCCGCGAAGGGGCCAGCCCGGCAAACACGATTCCAGGGCAATAAAAACACTGCCCACCGACAACATCACAGAACCATTTTGCCGATGGCTGCCCTGATCCAAACCACCAAAACGACGAAGCCCCCGAAAACTTCAACGTTTTCGGGGGCTTCGGCTACTTCGCGTATGGCGGAGAGATAGGGATTTGAACCCTAGGTACTGTTGCCAGTACAACGGATTTCGAATCCGTTTTTGTCGCCAATTTTATTTGAGCTGATTTTATAAAATTCAACAAAATCAAACACTTCAACGCAGCATGACGCAACAGAGTTCCACACCATTCGGGGGATCAATTCCCCCAAAATTCCCCCACAGCTTCTGATAGCATTTGGCCTCTCCTAACCAGCGTCGTTGCTCTACTCACCGCTACCTCAGCGTTTACTGATTTACCCCATGGATGACCAGATGACTACAGACAATCCAGCCGCACGCGCATTCCGCGTACTGAAAGCAATTGAAGCGATGCCTAATACAACCGAAACGAAGACGGCATGGCGTGAAGCATTGGGAATCAAGGGGAATGATGAAGGCCCCCTGCTGATTGGGCTTGGTCAATTCATCGCGGTCACAACCGAAGCCGTCGAGCTTATGAACGATCGATACCCTCCTCTGAAATCCCAGACCACCACGTGGCACCGGACTTTCACTAAGGCCCTGCAGGAGCAAGTGTTAACTAGCCACATCTCGACTTTCACATCGAGATATAGCAGCGCCTCGAACGATTTCCTACAGGTCATGAATCAAATGCTTGCTATAGATGCGCCTCCTGAAATTGACAGCTCGGTTATTCTCGATTTCCAGCAGGCTATTTCGGATTTGATCAAAGAAGTTATAAACAGCGACGTGGAAATTAAAGTTAAAGAATACCTTGTCAAGTCACTTAGAAAAGTCGTATCAGCCCTCGACAATTACCGCTTCACTGGAGTGGTACCGGTACTGGAGTCAATCGAGATCGTAGCTGGCCATATGTTTACTGACTCGAACTTCAAAAAATCGTTGGGCGCGGATCTCGGATACAAGGTCTTCTCGACCTTGGGTGCAGTAGCCGATGGTGTGTCAATAGCCACCGGAGCACCGCCTTCTCTGTGGGCTCAGTTGGGAGAAGGCTTGAAAGGTCTCTTACCGCAATCAGTCTGATATCAGTGAAGACGGGGCAGGTCTTTGCCCCGGGCCTTGTCCACGACCCGCAACTGGTAATCGGATACCGCCTGGAACAACGACTCGGCGAGCAGGCGAAGGCGCTCAACCTCCTCCTGGGGCTGGCCGGCAGCCTCGGCCTCGTGATACTGCCGCATGGCATCGATAGCCTGATGAATTGGCGGCTCGCCAGCCTCGACTAGGCCAATGAAGGTGCACCTGTTGACTTGGGTCAGTCTATTATAGATCGACTCGACGACAGGCCCCTATCCTGCTCCGCTCAAACGCTGCGAAAATCTAGGTTTACGGCTCAGTCTGTATAGGTATGTATCACGCTTGCTACAGCTGTAAAAATCCCTCCTACATTCATCCAAGGAAGATTTCAATGGCAATGAAAATCGTTTGTTCTGGCTGCGGGATGACTATCCCTTTTTCTGGTGAGGTTTGCCCTCACTGTCATCGCGACAAAAGCGACGATCAGATGAAGGAAACAGAGATGCAACTGATAAGTTTCGTAGGGGCGATAGCAGCACTCATCAGCGGTGCAATAACCTACCAGTTCGCGTCATTCAAAAATTCCTTTATCACTGGTGCCGTTGTAGGCATCGTTGTGGCCGGACTAATGGCTTGGAGCATTCATGCCTCGAGGTCTAGGTAGCGCTACTGGCCCTTCACCCGATCAACGACCGCTTCGCAAGCCAAGCCCGCTATTCGACTTCGCTCAAGCGCTGCTGCGCAGCTGCCCGCCATTCGGTCAGCTTCCTCAAGCAATCCCCCGAGCACCACGACGGCAGAGGTTCCTGCCTGGCGCTGCTGGGTAGCGATGGCATTGCAGGTGGCTCGGTGGCCGTCCCGCAGTCGCGCGATTTCGCCGCGCAGCCCGCCAGCAGCAGACTCAGCAGCAGCGGCGCGGCCCTGGGCCAGTTCCAGTTGTTGTCGTGCACTTTCGCCCTCCTTGTCCGCCACAGCCTGGCGGCGCTGTTCTTCGATTCTGGCCTGGGCCGCGGAGCGCCGGTCGCGCTCAGCTATCTGCAGGCGGTAATCTGACAGTTCGGTTCGGGCCTCGGCCGTCTCGCCCTGGGCGACCACCACGCGGTACTGCTGTCCGCCAGCGACCAGCACCAGCGCAATCAACCACCAGCACCAGGCAGGCACAGCTGTCAGCCAGTTCATGTCAGCGCTCCGCCGAGCTCTACCCAGCGCCCGAGCAACTTGTCCAGGCGGTGCGGGTTTTGCCCATAGCTGTTGCCCGGGAAGCTGGCCCAGATGTTCGAGCACTTGGCGATCGCCTCCTGAATGCGGCCGGCTTTGACATCGTCGAGGGCGCGGCGCTCTCGGATCTGCTGCAGCGCTACCCGGTCCTGATTCTCTGGCGTAAATCCGCCCGCCAGGCGCAGGCTGGTCCTATACGCGTCCCAGTAACGCTCGAGCAACTGGTACCGCCCAGCGGCGGTGCTGGTAACCGGCTTGCCGTTGATGGGGAATGTCAGCTTGCGCCGTGGGTGATCGGAATAGCCCTGGAACAGGCCGCCGCCGTACAGCACGTTATAGCCATCGTCGCTGGCTTTCACGGTCGAGGTGCCTTCGGAAAAAGCGATCAGATCCAGAAACCGGAGCACATTCGCGCCTCCGGCCTGGGGTTCGGTGAGTCTGGCCATGGTTTGGTTTCTCCAAGCGAAAAAAAGCCCGCGCTTGGCGGGCATTGGGTGGTTGCGAACGCCGTCAGGCAGCAGACGCCTCAGGCTCTGGTGCCGGCTCGACCGGGTCTTTCGCGCTGATGGATACCTTGGCGGTGTAGTCCTTCAGTACCTGGGCGACACAGACTTGGGCGGCCGGGAACTGGCTCAAGATCTCGCGGGCTCGGGCGTCGGCCTCCTCCTGGGTGGCGTAGCGAGTTTTGTTGGCAACTTCGTAGTCATTGCTCAGGTTGATGGCGACAAATGGCATGGGTAAATCTCCAGGCAAAAGAAGCCCGCACGATGGCGGGCAATGGGTAGTTGGCTTGGATTCAAGCCTTGGGGTGTTGCTGTTTGATCTGCTGCAGGGTCGAGAAGAACGGCTCAGCCTTGGGCATATGCCCTTGATTCATCGCATGCCAAAGCATGTCCAGCTGTTCCTCCACCGGCGGGTACTCGGCCGCACGGCGCTTGGTGTGGTCGCTCTTATGCTGAATTTTCAACGGTGAACTCCTGATCGCGGTATGGCCAAAGGGTGACCGTGACGGTGTAGATACCCGGCGCCGAAAATCCCAGCTCGATGTCACTGCCGTCAGCGGTGTAGGTTTCGCTCTCGATGTTGACGGCGGCACCTTCGTGCACCCCCTTCAACCAGAGCCCTTGGAGAACCGCCCCCATCTGGGGGCGCTCCTTGAGCATTTGCCCCATCACGAAGTGATCGGCCGGCCTTGCCGGTGTGGCCACCTGGATGAAAGGCCGGTCGGTGTTGAGTCTGATGATCTGCTTCCCGTACTCGGGCGGGCAGCTGACGGCAAATACGATCCGGCCGTCAGGCTCATAGGCTGCGAAGTGTCCAGTGTTGCTCATCGTTTGGTTCCCATCGCAAAGAGGTTATGATTTTTCACGCCGACCCCCGTGTTCTCCCCCCACCACTTCACAGTGACGACGAAAAAACCCGGGCCAACGCCGATTGATCCCATCAGGTTAGGGAAACCATCCGCCCAGTCGCCGCCACCTTCCGCGATCACCAAGCCGTTGATATCCATCTGGAATTGGTATTTACGGATACCACTGCCAAACCCTTGGTAGCAGCTGTACTGGGCGGTGATGAAACCGCCCTCGTCCATTTGCACGCCGACAGCGACCAGGTTTTGCCATTGGCCTACCCCCGCACCCAGCACATTTCCGGGGCTGCTTGCCGATACCGGCACAGTGACAGCGTTCCCACGAATGCGCAGCGTGTCGATTTCCGCCACACCGATCTTCGCGGACGTAATTGCACCATTGGCGATCTTGGCGTTGATGATGCTGCCATCACGAATGAAGGCATCATTCATGAACACCTGGCCGCCTTGAATCGCAAACGGGCTGACGTAACCATTGCCGGCGGCGTTGATTACCGCGAACTGGTCCGCCAAGACGGCCACGACCGACTGCAGCACACCATTCTGGTTCTGAATGCCTACTCCAATCCCACCGAGCGCATAAACTCCGCTTTGCGTAACTGCAACCTTGATCGAGAACTGAGCGTTGACCCGATTATTTAATCCGGTCTGCGCGGTACTGATCTGCTGTACCGAAGCATTGGTGGCCCCCAAAGACGATTGGGTGCTCTGGATTTGCTGGCTGAGCGCGGTAACGGCATCGCTCCGAGCTGTGGCCTCGTTTTGGATTGCCGCATTAGCGGCGCCCACCGACGTCAGCAGGCCCTCAATCCGTTGCGACTCTGCGTTAAGCGTGGCACCTTGCTGGGTCACAGTGGATGTGACCGACTCGAGGGCGCGGCTGGACGCCCCGGGTGCCACGCGTCCGACAGCAATCCAGTCGACGTCAAAGGCCCCACCTGAAGTGTTGCTCAGGTCAAGCCGCAACTGGGTGATCACGCTCGACACCCAATCGGCGCCGCCGGCTGTTAGCGCTGCCATGTCCCATTCAATGACAGCCGTTTGCCCCACGGCCAAATTGGGGTTTACGGCCTGCTTGTAGTAGTTGCCCTGCCCGTGACTGGCGGTCGAGTAGAACACCTTCCCGTCCCAATCGGAGGCCGCACCGGCGCGCCGCGTAATGCGGGCACGGACCACTGAAAACACGCTGCCGACCAGCGACAGCCCCCCTCGGACCAGCTGCGGGTCATTGTTCGTGGCGGTTACGCGCATGGCCCCTGCGGCGGCCACACTGATGGTTGCTCCCGACGCGGTCCAACCCTCGACATCGGCATCGAACTGCCACAGCCCGCCGGGAGCAGGGTCAAGCCCCGATGCGCCAAGTGCGCTCTGAATCACGCCGACGCTGTTGTTCAGGTCGACAAGGCTAGCGGATTGGCTGGTGTTCACCCCCTCTGCCGCGCTCACCCGGTTGGTCAACGACTGCAGCGCTGACGCCTCGGCCTTGGTGGCCACCTGGCTCAACGCCGACTGAGCGGCAGCTGCTGCGTCGGTGGCCACCTTGTCGGTGACAGCAACCCAAGCGCTGCCACTCCAGCGTTTTGGTGTATTGCCATTGCCCGTGGTGTCGATCCATAAGTTTTGCGTCAGGCGTTTGTCCGCGGCCGGCGCGGCCGATCCGTAGATCACCTCACCCTTGGCACCGGCAGGCGGAGGGGGCG
>NZ_AEWE02000032.1:0-35903 GCF_000190455.2 Pseudomonas sp. TJI-51 | reverse complement strand
CACTGGCAGCAACAGCTGCGACCCGGCCGTTGTCTTTCCAGCCAGACATGGACGCGCCCAACTCAAGCTGTGCGCGATCAAACTCAACCCAGCCGGCTGTAACGTTGCTGCCATCGTCAGAACGAACGCGCAACAAGATGTCCGTAGTGACGGTATCGGCGGGCGCCGCCTGCGAGGTGTACGAGGCGCGTTTCCACGTGCCACCCAGCAGAACGCTCACCGGGCCATGGGTACCGATCGTGGCAGAGGCAGCGTTCTTGAACTGGAAGAACATCTGCAAGGCCAGACCGGGTGTACCCCGGGCGTGCGTAGATACAGTGGAAATTTGGCCCGGACTGAGTTTTGGCTGAGTGGCACTGCGCAACGCAAAGTCAATGTATGCAGAACCTGACCCAGCCACCAGGCCTGATACATCGAGCCTTTGGGCTTTGGCGCCGGGCTCCAGCGTCGAATCAACCAAGCTCAATACAGCGGATGCCGGCCCCCTCGCCACCCAGCCATCTGCGATATTGGCGTCTGTTGCCAGCGGCCTCTCAAATGATGGGTTGTACAGTAGGTTCTCGCCCCCGACATCACCAATGCTGTTTTTGAGCTGGGTCAGCTGGGTTGAGGCACTGGTGAGTCCAGATTCAGCAACAGCAACTCTGGCCGTCAACGCCGAAGTAGCAGAAGCATTGGTAGCGATATCCGCTGCGGCGACAAGCCCATTGTCCCGCCAGCCGGTGACGCGATCTCCATTCTCAAATTGAGCGCGATCCCACTCTACGAACCCTGCCGAAACTGCGCTTCCCGACGCCGCGCGAACACGATACAGGATATCCACCGACACTGCCCCCACAGGTGCAGTCGCAGGGCTGACAGCCACCCTCTGCCAAGCATCTGCCAACATAAGCCCCGTTGGCCCCGTCGTCGCAAGGGTATTTCCCGATGCCCCTTTGAACTGGACAAATACCTGGGCCTGTAGACCTTGCGTGCCCCGCACATAGATCGAGGCGGCATAGATTTGGCCTGCGGAAACAGGCGGCTGATCACCGATAGAGGGTGCCAAGTCAACGAACGACGAGCCCGAGCCCGGAACGAGCCCGGTCACATCAAAGCGCTGCGCCTTGCCGCTTGGCTCTAACGTGGATACGACCAGAGAACCGCTGTAACTGCTATTGGCGTAGCCGACGCGCCAACGTTCTGCCACTGCCCCCGTGCCGCGATCAAAGGACGGATTGAAGAGCATGTTGTCGCTGCCCACAGTAGACAGTGAGGCATCAATGCCGGTAATCGCCTGGCCATTGGCAGTGATTGCCGAACCTTGCTGGTTTACAGCGTTGCTCAAGGATTGAACTGTCGATGCATCAGCTTTCAAAGCGACCTGATTAAGCGCGGACTGTGCAGCCGCCGCCGCGTCAGTAGCCGCCTTGTCCGTGACGGCAACCCAAGAGCTGCCGTTCCACCGCTTGGGCGTGTTGGCATTGCTCGTAGTGTCAATCCAGAGGTTCTGCGCCAATCGATCATCGACAGCCGGCGCTGCCGCCTGAATGATCACCTTGCCCTTCCCACCCGCCAGCGTATTTGCTGCCGCAGCCGCTTGCTGAGCGGTAGCTACGTTCTGGTTGGTGGTTGTTAAGCTGGTTTGCAATCCAGTGATCTGCTGGGCCTGTGACGACAGCCCCTGCTCGTTTTGAGCGACCCTGCCTGTCAATGCACTGGTTGCTGAAGCATTGGCTGCGATATCCAAGCGTTGCAGGGATCCATTGTCGCGCCAGCCTGAAGCCACCGTACCAGTTTCGCATTGAGCGCGATCCCACTCGACATATCCCGCCGTCACTGAGCTACCCGCTGGCGACCTGAGCCGAAGCAACACTTCGGTTGCCACCGATCCAGCAGGCGCAGCCTTGGAGGTGAGGGTCGCCCGTTGCTGCACGCCACTCAAGACCAGTTCAGATGGTCCGTGAGTGGCAAGCGTGACCCCGGCGCTGTCCTTGAATTGGAAGAAAATCTGAACGGACAAGCCCGCAGTGCCTTTCACATCGGCAGACACAGTCAAGACCTGGCCAGCGCTGACCTTGGGTTGGTAGGACGTACTTCGGCACGCCAGATCTATGAAAGTTGATCCGCTTCCGGCGATGAAGCCAGATGCATCAATCCTTTGGGCTTTTCCGCCAGGTGCGATTGTGGAATCCACCAACGACCAGGTGGCCGTAGCGGAAACGCCGATGCGCCAACCCTCTGCAAGATTTGGATCTGCTGCTGATGGTCTCTCAAATGAAGGGTTGTAGAAAAGGTTCTCGCCACCCAGATCCCCCAACGATGTGCTGATAGATGTTAGCGCTTGGCCGTTGGCCGCGATGTCCGTCCCATTTTGATCGACCCTGTTGTTCAAGCTTTGGACAGTTGACGCATCGGCCTTTTTGCTCACGCTGTCGGTCAGCGAAGTTAATGCCTGGCTCTGCGATGCCAGCTGCTGGTCCTGGGCGGCATCCTTCTGCTCGGTCGCTGTAACGCGGCTGGTCACCTGCTGCAGCGCCTGCGAGCTGGCCTTGCCGTCGATGCTGGTCTGCATGCCGTCCATGCGGGTGGCTTGCGACGTGAGCTTGCCCTCGGCATCGCTGACCCGGGTGGTCAGGCTGCTGACTACCGTGGCGTCGGCCTTAGTCTGGGCCAAGGCCAATGCGCCGGCGGCAGCTGCGGCAGCATCGGTTGCTACCTTATCCGTCACAGCGACCCATGCCGAGCCACTCCACCTCTTCGGCGTGTTGGCATTGCTGGTGGTGTCGATCCAAAGGTTCTGAGCCAGACGGTCGGCGACGGCAGGCGCGGCCGACTGAACAATGACCTTGCCCTTCCCGCCCGCCAGCGTGGCCGCATCCTGCGCAGCCTGCTGGGCAGCCGACACGTTGCCGTTGGTGGTGGTAAGGCTCGACTGCAGGCCCGAGATCTGCTGGGCCTGGGCTGAGGTGGCGCCCTCCAGGGTTTCGACTTTGGTTTCCATGGTCTGGACGCGCGCGGCCATGCCGTTGGCAGTCACCACCGCCTGGCCAACATCGGTCCAGTAGATGGCGTTCGGCGGTGGCGTGTTCAGCGGTACCGCTTTCAGGGCCTGGTACAACTTGCCATCACTGCCCAGGGCGCTTTGCCCGACGCTGTAGGCCTTGTCTTTCCGGTACGGCAACGAGCCGGCCAAGGCCGAGACGTTGGCGATCTGCTGCTGCAGGTCGGCCTTGGCAGCCGACACATCAGCGCTCACAGCGGTGATCTGCTGCTGCAAGTTGCCTTTGGTGGTGTTGAGGGCGTTGTTCACCTCACTGATTTGCTGGGCCAGTTCGGTCTTGGCCGTCCCTATCCGATCGTTCACCGACCCAGGGCCATTCTTGTCTATCAGGTCGATGCGGCTGGTGAGCTCCTGGCCCAGTTCACTCTCGGTGATCTGATCCTTGATCTGCTCGAGGATCGCGCCAGCATCAGCGCTCGCCATTCCGGCAACCACTGCCGGGGCCTCCGGGAAGAACGGGCCGAGGTTGCCGGTGCGATCAACCAGGCGCGCCCAGAAGAAGAAACGCTGCCCGGCGCGCAGGCCCTGCATGACGTGCTCGTTCTGCGGATAGGCCAGGTCGGCCAGCTTGGTGGCCAAGCCCAGATCGGTGCCCTCGCTGTACCACAGCTCGGTGCGCTGGGTGTCCTCGGCGCCCGCTGGAAAGCCCCACTTGATGCCGATGCCAAACAGCAGACTTTCGGTATCCAGGAACGTAACGGCCGGCGGCAGGCCTTCCTTGCCATTCAGCTGAGTCAGATTCGAGCTTTTCCAGATCGACGTGATGTCGAAGCTACTGACCGCCCGTACCCGAGCCAGGTAAGCGCCGGCGTAGATTCCTACCACATCAACCGAAGCAGCGCCGGTGCGTTGCAGACGAATCCAGTTGCCGTTGTCCTTGCGCCATTCAACATCGTAAGCAACGGCACCCTCCACTGCCGGCCAAGCGATGGTCATGGTGCTGACCGCGATGCCTTGATCAATCATGTGGGTAGACGAAAGCGTCACGCTCACCGGCGGCTGCACGGTGGTCACCGGGATGACGCTGATCGGGCGCTCGTCCAGCTTGGCACCGGTATCGATCGCTGCAAACTTACTCGGATTGAACTCGAGCGCGGTGATCTCGTACTCGCCCTCCTGGGTGCGCGTCGTTTTCAGCACGCGGAACAACTGCACCGCCAGGTCGTCGTAGTCGATTGCCCACTGCAGCTCAGGTTCAGGCTGGACGCCGTAATCGGTGGTCACCGTGACCGCGCGCCCAGCGACCGATTGCACGGTGCGCGCCTGAGCAGTCCCATTCGGCAGGTTCAAGATCAGGCGATCACCGGCCTTGATCGGCGTGTCACGGTCCAAGGTCACAACGCGGCCGGCAGCCGCCGAAATCCGGCCACCGTTTGGACGGCCCGCCACCAGCTCATCAGCCACCGGGATCACGTAGCCCGGCAGCGGGATACGGCCTTCCATGCCGGTCTTGAAGGTGACAGTACGGTCCTGGCTGTTGCTCAGCAGCGCCCACTTGCCGCGGCGCTGAGCCTCGGAAGCACGGGTGCAACCGATGGCAGAGATCTCCACCGGGCGATCCCGGTACCGGCGCTGGAGCGTGTTGTCTGTCACCGGAATGACGTCGGTGTCGTAGTTGTTGGCCGGATTGTCGTAGCTGACCAGGGCTCGACTGTAGTGCGTGTTGCGCTCCGCGCCGCCATAGACGAAGTCGCCGTCGATGACGTTGGCCCGGGTGAACACGTAATCGATGTCCTGGGCGCGCGGCATGTCCGCCTGCATGAACAGCGAGCCATGGGCCCAGTACACCATGCCCCGGTAGATGGCCGCCAAGTCACGCAGCAGCGTCCAGGCTTCGGCCCTGCCCTGCAGGTTCATGTCGCACAGGTAGCGCGGCTCCTGCCCGCCGACACCATCCGGCACCAGCTGGTCGCAGTACTGGGCGATGCGGTACATCTCCCACTTGTCGACCATCCACGACTTGATGCGCTTGCCCAGGCCGAAACGATCCTCGACGCACAGGCCGTAGGTCACGAACGCCGGGTTGTTGGTCCAGGCCTGCTTGAAAGTGCCATCCCACACGCCGCTGTACGTGCGGTCCACCGGATCGTAGTTGCTGGGCACTGGCCAGCGCTTGGCCTTGCATTTCACGGTGACGGCCGGAATGTTCTGGAACTGCTGAGCGTCGAACTCGATGTACAGCAACGCGGTGTTCGGGTAGCGCAATTTCTCGTCGATGATCTCGGTGTAACCAGCGATGGTCATCGTATCCGCGACGGTGCCACTGTTGGCGTTTGGGGTGATTCGCCGCACGCGCAACATCCAGCCAGAGGTCGCCGGCGGCAGGTTGACGCGCACCGAGCGCTGGTAGCCGTTGGTTGTTTTGCCGTCCACAGCCCCCCGGTTTGCTTCGACGTATGCGCCCCCATCAGTGGCTACGTCAATGGCGTACTCAATGCGGTAACCGTTGGTGTTGCCGCTGCTATCTTGCTGCACAAGGCGCGGCCAAGACATGCGCACCCGTACCGCAGAAAGCTGGGTGTTGCTCAGCGCGCGGGTGAACGGGTTGTCGCTGCGCAGTTCGACGTTGACGGTGGTCTCGTTCTCGATCGAAGGGATACCCTGGATGTAATCCTGCTCGACGGAGCCAGAGCGCCACTCCCACTTCACACCGGGAAAGTTCACGTTGCCGCTGGCATCCATGATCGGCGTATTGTCGAGGTAGATGTCTCGGTCGGTAGGCGTACCGTCAAACTCGCCCTCGCCCACGGCCAGCAGGATCTTGGCGATGTTCGTGGACTGCAGGCTGTCTGGTGCCTCAACAGGAGTCTTCGGCTTGCTCTCGCCGCCCTTGTGGCCAGTGATTACCAGGTGATCTGTCGGGCCCATACTTTCCTCCGGGCAATAAAAAACCGCCCGGAGGCGGCCTGTAAGCTGAATCGGCCCTAGGCCTTGTCTTGCGCCTCGATAGAGGCCGAAATGATCGCCCCGCCCCATCGGCGCTCGCCGATGCAGATTGGGACGGGGTTTCCGCTGGCGGTAGTGTTCTTGGCGCTACCAAAGGCGTAACTCGGAAGGTTCTCGGGCGAACCACTCATGTTGAGACCTTGGGCTTGGGGACTCAGCATCTGGATGACCCCGCCCACCGCCATTGAGCCGCCGCCCATGCCAACCGCAAGAGCGGTAGCTGCAGACCAGCCGAGCGGGTTCCACCAAGCCAGGGCAACAATTGCAACGCCGATGATTGTCTGGAGAAGACCTGCCCGCTTGCTGCCAGCGATTACGGGAGCGATCCGTATGTCTCCTGTGCCACCAAAGCCGAGCTCCTTTTCTTCCAAATTTCTTTCCCCCCGGAAGATGGCAAACTCAAGGCCTTCCGCCTTAGCATTCGCAATGAACCTCTCGAAGCCTGGAACCTGGATGCAGAGTGCCTTGATCGCTTCCGCCGGTGAGCGCACGGAGAGCCTGAACGACCGCCCGAATTGGCGGAGCTTCCCGTAAAGCAGCACAGTAGTCATTGGTTGATACTCGATCGCCTGTGCGGTCATTACTTTCCTCCAGAAACAAAAAAGCCACCCGGAGGTGGCTGAAAAAAAAATGAAGCCACTAACGAGCACAGGCGCTTACAGCGTCGGTAACTCGCTCAAGCGGCGACTGCCAGGTTCGATAGAAATGGTACCGGACTACGGAGCCCCCATTGCTTGGCTCAACATCAACCAGATGCAGAGGAGCCTGCGCGTCAGGGGCTAGCACCGAATAACGATCTCCAGAAGATTGCAGAATTCCGCCGACACTGGCTCCGAGAACCGTGGTGCTCTGCCAACTATCGCGGATACACTCCGCGACTTGTCGGGCTGGCTTCTTTGAGTCCAATGTCAAAAGCGGCGGATTACTCCGGGTGTCTGCAACACTTGCGCACCCAGAAAGTAACACTGCCGCCAAGGCACTGATCAGAATTCTCATGTAATTCCCTCCCTTGAAAGCCGGGAATGTACCATCACTTGGCATCGCGGTGGCGCAACACCAGGCGCGTCCGATCGAGCCATGGCCCGCCAAACACGGCGATTTCTGATGGCCGCCCCAGTAGGTGGTGCAGTATGAATGGGCCAGGCCCGAAGACTTGGCCATCCTCGCCAGGCAACTGCGCGTCGGCGCCCAGGTAGATACCGGCGTGGTTCGGGTGAGCTGTGCGCCCCACTGCCATGACGATCATGTCGCCGCGCTGGGGCTGGCTGACCTGGTAGAAGCCGGCAGCCTCATAGGCCTGCTCATAGAGACTCGGGCCGTCGGCCTGCTCCCACCATCCCTCCTCCCGGCTATAGGCCGGGAAGTCGAGGCCCCATTCCCGCTGGTACCAGTCCGCGCAGACCTGCCAGCAGTCCCAAGCGCCATGCACGAACGGTCGGCCAAGCAGCGGCGTGTAGCCGGTCGGCGTGATGGAGCGCAGGTCGCCTTCCGGCCACGACAGAATGTGCCACGGCAGCCCAGTGGCCTCGCACATGGCTAGGTCACGAGGGGACGGCCTGCTGGTGGCATCTGGATGCGAGTGCACGATGCCGACCACCTCGCCTTGGTCTTCAGCTGCCGAGTACTGCTCTGGCGAAATGCGGAACTCTTCGCCAGGATCGGCGGCTGTGTTCTCGCACGGCACGTAGCGGTGCGAGCGACCAACGGTGACGATCAGCCCGCAACACTCCCTTGGGTATTCCGCCGCAGCGTGCGCTTGCACGGCTGCCAGGATGTGTTTACGCATGGTCAGCTCCGAGCGATGAGGGAAACAGCCGGGAAGCCGCCAAAGGGCAGCTGGTTGCCTTGGCCGAAGCGAACGGTACAGCCTGAGTCGAGGCAGCCGTTGCAATGGTCCTTGGCCGGGTCATCCGTGGGGTTGCCATCCAGGTCGTAGTAAGGGCCGGTATATCCGCAGTTCGGACCACGGTATCCGGCAGTCATTGCCCAGTGGCATAGCTGGGTCATCTGCCGGCCAATCGTCTCACCGCCAACGTCACCGGGACTGGCCAACTCCCACGCGACCATAGTGCCGTTCTCTGACACTTTCTGGTCGATATACCAGACCTCGATCGCCTCTTCGGCTGGGTCAGCTTCAGCGTTGCCGCCGGGGAAGTTGGCAGCGTCCAGGTACCGAGCCATGGTGTGACGCATGGTCAGCTTGAACTCGAGCAGGTTGTCGAAGGCCAGGCACAGGGCGGTAATCCGCCCGTTGACGTTGCCAACCGTCAGCGTGGGTCGCACCGCCGTTCCATCCGAGTTCGCCTCGATGCCGTCAATCTGCATCGGCCAGGCGCCGTACTCGTTGCCCTGCCACCAGATCGACTTGGCCGGCAGCTGGTCCGCATTCGCGCCAGCGGCTGCGAGCTCCTCGGGAGTGTGCGGTATGGCGTGCCCATGGAATCGCAGCGTGTCCGCTCCGAAATCGGAGCCGTCCAGCTCGAACAACAGTATTTCTGCGCCGGGTTCCAGCTTCTGCAGCTGAGTGATCAAGCTCATGGGTGATAGGCCCTTTCGAAGGTGGTTGTCAGGCTTGTGATACCGCCAGGCTTGCGCTGCTGACGGAACTTCTCGCAGCGGTACATGCCCAGATCCCCCTCGGCATTGGTCCATAGGAATGCCTTGGCTCCCTTATGCCGACGAATGAAGGCGAGGATTGGGGCGATTTCCTCGCCCAGCCCGCCAAAGGTCAGATCCCAGCTGTCGATTTCGGCATTGAGCCCGTCGCTAGAGACCTGGGCATAGTTGTCGCCGAACTGGGACTTCCTTGTCCTGAGCGTGCTGTCGCCACTGGCTTCCTCATCGGGAGCCCAGGTGAATGTCTCAATCGCCATCAGCGCCTCCCGTTGCTGTTGCGGTAGCTAACGCCGCCGGCACGCCATGAAGCGGCAATCGCGCGATCAGCGACGCCCTGCATCTGCCGCTCCATGTTTTGCTGAAAAGCAGCGGTATCTAACTCCATCCCTTCAGAGCTTCGATCCTCCAGCGCTATTGCAACCGGTACAGAGACCTGCACAATTGTCGAACCTCCACCACTGCCCCCCACCATCTGCACGCCCAACGAGCCGTCAGCGCCGCGGGCAAGCGGCATGATCGCTTCGGGACCCGCCTCGCCCGCCACGCCAACGCCCCCTCCAGCAAGGCCGAAAGGGGTCGGCGCGTTGAGGATGCTGTTTGTGAAGGCCTCTCCTTTGGCGAAGAACTGCACACCGCCATCCCAGGCGCCACCCTTGGCCTGCCGGATGCCGGCCCAGCTGCTGAGATAGTCAGCACCATAGCCCGCTTGAGAGGCGCCCAGGTTCGAAGACACAGCACCGGCTGAGCCAGCAGTCATGCCGTTGCCACCACCTCCGCCAAAAAGACTGCCGGCGGCAGATATGCCCATGCCGACCAAGCCACTCAATAGTGAACTGGCGGCCTGCTGGCTGGCGATCCTGGCCATGTCGTTGATGACACTCGACGCGAAGTCCTTGAAGTTGGCCTTGCCAGTGATGGCGAATTCGGCCAGGGCATCGCGGGCCGTTTTGAAACCGGTGGTGAGCATGTCATCGGTAGCGCCGGCCACGTTCGCCGCGTCCGCCTGAATGTTCGCCCAGGCTCGCTTGGCGCCGTTGCGGTAGTCTCGCTGGGCCAGCAAGCGAGCGTCGAAACCGTCGACTTCCATCTGCAGCTCGCGCGCCTGGTAGTCAGCCAAGTCCGCCAGCCGCTGTTGATAGGCGTCCTGGCTGAGCCGGCGCGACACATCCTCCTGCTGCTCTTCAAGCTGCCGGCGCGCCTCGGCATACTTCTGCCGCACAGCGTTGAGCCGGTCGGCCTGTTCGCGCTGATCGTCGCCCATGCCTACGCCGGCTACGTCCGCATTGATTGCGTCCTGCCGGGTCTGCAGCACCACCTCCATGGCCTTGCGGTAGGCTTCGGCGCTGTTGCGCCGGATCTCCGCCAGCTTCCTCTCTTCTTCGGCCCGTTTCTTCAACTCCGGATCGGCATAGGCCGCGTTCAGGTTCTTGATGCCGAGCTCCATCTCGGCGGCGGTGATCTTGCCGGCGGCCTGGGCCTTGCGCAGCCCCTGCACGCCCTCGACCAGGTCCTCCAGGCGCTTCTTCTCCGGCAGCGCACGGTCGATGATCGCGTCGAGCGCCTTGACCTCGTCGTTCAGCGCCTTGGTGCGGCCCTTGCTGCCTTCAGTCGCATCCTTGTTGGCCTTCTTCTGCGACTCGATCGCGCTGGCCGCCGAAAGGATCGCCTGTCGGTCGGTCTCGGTGAGATCGGCGTTTTCGGCGATGTAGCGGTTGGCGATCTTGATTGCGTCGCCATTGTCCTGCAGGCCGGCCAGCTGCTTCTGCAGCGTTTCCAGATACGTCTGGCCCGCCGAACTCATGCCGACCTTGGCGGCATTGTTCGCCTGGGTGGCCGAGGTGTTCGCATCGGTGACACCGGTGAGCACTCGCAGGGTTTCCGCGATCAGGCTCGATCGCTGGTCGGCGTCGCTGACGGCACCCGCCTGGGTGATCCACTGCTGCACCGTGCTGGCCGGCAGTTGCAGCCGTGTCGCTACCTCCTGCAGCACAGGCGATAAACCCTGTCCCGAGGCACGCGCCTCATTGAGGCGATCGATCAGGCCTTGGTATTCGGCCAACTGCCGATTGTACTGGCCGCCAGAGTCGCGCGCCGGGGCCGTGACCACAGCCGATCGGATCGACTGGGACAGGTCGCCATAGGCGTCCTTCACTTTGTCAGCGGCATTGACCTGTTCTTGCTGCCACTTCACCAGCGAGGCTTCACGCTGGTCCTTGTTGAGCTTGGCGAACTCTTCTCGCAGCTGAGCAACCGGCTTGTGCAGGTCGTCCAGGCTGACGCCCGCCTGGTCGGCGTTGTCGCTGAGTAACAGGAAGCTGGCCGCTGCGGTACCGGCGAGCAAAGCCAGCCCCATCGGGCCGCCCAGTGCCGACAGCAGACCGCCGGTGGCGGCGCGTGTCAGGTTGGCCTGGGCAATGGTCAGCGCTTCGGTGGATGCCGTGAGCGCCGCCTGTTTTGGCAAGAGCTGGGTCTGAACCAGATTGAGCCGCTGCAGGCCTGTCGCGGCAGCTACCGAGGCCTCCGCCTGCTGCACCTGCGCCTGGGCATAGATGCGCTGTGCTTCAGCGCCTCGCAGTGCTGCCTGTGCGTTCTGGACCTCCGCGATGCGCTGGGCCAGGGCGGCCTTCAGCGCCATGCCAGCCTTGGCTACATAGAGGGTAAGAGCCGCAGCGCCCGCGCCACCCATGGCGACCGCCACCAGGTCAACGTTGTCGGCCAGGGCGATCAGCACGCTAGACAGGCCTGCAACTGCTCCGGTCTGCTCCTCCATGCCGCCCAGGAAGTTCTGAATGGCGTTACTGATGTTTACCATCGCGTCCTGCACGCTGGTGGACATGTCAGCCGCAGCCTTGCGGTTGACCTCCACGGTGCGCAGCAGGCCGGTGTTGATATCATCGAGCGACAGTTTGCCTTGCACGCCGAGCTTACGGATCTCTTCAGCGCTCTTGCCGGTGGCAGTGGCGATCGCAGTGACGATGGTTGGCATTGCGTCCTGAATGGACACCCAGCCATCAGCCTCAACCTTGCCGGTCTGCAGCGCCTTGGAGTAGGCGTCCAGCGCAGAGCCGGCCTTGTCAGCGGCCGCCGCGTTGGTCACCAGCAGGAAGCTGAAGCTGTCGGTGATGTCGAGCGTTTGCTGGGTATTGAAGCCCAGGCTGCGCATGACATCGGCAGTGCGAATATACAGCTCTTGGGCCTCGGCCATGGGCCGATAGGTTTCCTGGGCCGTGCGAAGCAGGTGCTCCTGCACCATCTGGTACTCGCCAGCACTGCCCGCGGCAGCCTTCATGCGGTCCGACATCTGCCCGTAGGCGTCGACCTGCTTGATGATGCCGCCAATCAGCCCGGCGCCAGCAACAGCAGCGAAGGCGCCACGCATCAGTGCACCAGCGCTCTCAGCCGCTGCACCCGCCCTGTCAAAAGCCGAATCGACGGTGGCCAGGTTGCGGTCGATCGCCTGCGTGCTGCGCGCCACCACCTGGTCAGCGCTTGCCAACTCGCGGCGTAGCTGAGCCGTTGTCGCCTCGATCTGGACAAGCATGCCCTGGACTTGTTGATCGGCCATGCAATTCTCCAAGCATAAAAAAACCGCCCGGAGGCGGCAAACTACTCTGGCTGACGGCCTCGGAAGAAGGCCTTCAGCTTGTCGGCCACGCTGCCGGGGCTACGCGGCGCCGCGGGCTGGCCAGATGGCTGAACCTGACCGCGACCTGCCCAGTCGAGACGGGCGTCAAGCGCCAGCATGATTTGGGGGATGGGAGTACGCCAGGCGGTTTCAGGCGGCCAGCCAAGCCAGCCGGTGGCTACGCCGAACAGGTAGTCAACGTAGCTGCCATTTTTCACTGCGCTGTGCTGGCCGCCTCGTCCTTTCCCTTGGCAACCACACTCGGCGGTACAGGGTTGAGCAGAACGGTGATGAACTCGGTCAACTGACCAGACACCTTGGCCACACCGGTGTGGAACACCTCACTGGCGATAACCGGATGCTGGTCGGGTTTCAGGTCGGCGCCAGCAATCACGATGTCAGCACAGGCGGCGATGCTCATCAGTCGCATCGATTCCAGCGCTCCGCGCAGACCACCGAACCGGTGTTCAATACGCAAAGCCGCATCCAGCGTCGGCTTCAGGGTGTAACTACGGGCACCAATCACCAGCGTGACGGTGCCGTGCATGGCTTCGCTCATTGGATTTCTCGCAGGGGTGGGACGGGGCCAGCCCCGTAGATCATGGGGTGGCCGGTCCGGCTGGAATTTCGATGATGTCGGTATTGATCGCCAGCGTGACGTTACGGCGCACCACGTTGTCGGCCTGGCCGGCTGCCACGGTGTTATTCATTACCTTCACGCCGTAATAGAACGTAGTCGGCAGGATCGCAGGGGTTGCGTCAGGGTCTCCGTCATTCAAGGTGACCTTGACGTTGTAGTTACCCTTGGAGCGGTCTTTATGCGCGACAGCTACAGCCTTCTGACCGGCGTCTCCGCTGTCAAAGCCCACCACCATGGTCATGTTGCCTGCATCGGCAGTGCCTTTGTACTTGCGCACACGGCCATCATCCAGAGAGGTGAAGTTCACCGGGTTGAAGGTGTCGCCGAACTCGCCGAGGTCTTCGATCTCGCCCACCCGGACATAGGTATCGGCCTCGTACTCGGTTACGGTATCAGCGCCGGTCTTACCACCAATGAAGAGGCGGCAGCCAGCGGCTGTGTTGAGGTTGTCTTCGGCCATGGGGGTTCCTCCAAAGGCACATTGGATAAAGCCGCAGCGCGGCCGGTGGTTGAATCAGTGGGTGGTGATGACGCGAACCGTGATCGAGCCCTGGTAGGTAACGCCGTCAGCATCCCGCTGGGCGTCCGACTGGATGACGCGTACCGATACAGCGCGGCCAACCTCCAGCGGCAGCGGGCGCTCGTCCAGGGCGGCGATCACCTCGCCGTTGATGCGCTTCACTTCGGCCTGGCCGACAGCATCAGACCAGACGGACAGGTACAGCAGGCGCGTTTCGCGCTTGCGGCCCGAGATCGGGCTGTTGTTGACCGAAACTTCTCGATCTATGGACACATATGGCATTTCCGCATTCAAGGGCGCACCGTCGTAGATCGGGCAACTCACCTCCGCCTGAAGCCTGGCGAAGATGGCCTCTTGTAGGGCCAGGGATGGATCAGTCATTGCCTACTCCCTGGCTTGCCTTGCGGAGCGTTCGACGCACCGCCGTCTCGATATCAGCCATGACGTACTCCCGGTTTACGTCGATGGAGGGGCGTAGCCAGGGATGCGCCGGCCTGGCCGGAATATCCGGGTATTTGCCGAAGAAGTGTTCGCCATCGCTCTTGTTGGTTGCGCGGCGGTTCCGGCTCCCTGCGCGCTTGCCGCCGATGTAGCCCTTGGTTCCGTACTCGATGAAGCGCAGGTAGAAGAACTTTCGATTGTCGCGCTTTCCTCGAATGCCGATCTGCGCATCCAGCCCGCTGGGCGCGACGTAGATCTTCAGCGCGGCGGCCGCTGCTCCCGTGTCCTTGGGCATCAGCTGTTGCTGGGTGGCCAGAACCCGCTCAGCGGCCTGGCGCATCGCCGGGGCCAACTCGTTGTCCATCGTCTTGTGGATGTTGCGCAGCGTCCGCCGGAGGCGGATGTCGCCGCGCATCTTCGAGCGGCGCGCCATGACCTACTCCTTGGCTGGTTCGGCCTTTGCTGGCTTGACGGCCTTGTCGACCACGGCCTCAGCGTAGCCTCGAGCAATCAGGCCTTCGCCCTGCTCCTTGGTCACCTCGAACTCTTCGCCCTTCTCGCGCTCACCAGATGCGCCCGTCAGCGGGCCCAGTGCACGAATTTTCATGGTTCACCTCATGGGTTGGGGACGCTGGAGCACAGCAGCCGCAGCATGTCCCGTTCGTTGTTGAGCAATGCGGCCTCGACCTTGTAGGTGATGCCGGTGCGCTTTTCGGTGACCCGCCAGCCGGCGGCGATATCCTTTCGCGGCCGGATGCGGATCTCGGCGGTGACAGTCGCCTGCAGCTGCTCCGCCACGGGCATGACCCGTCCGGTGGGCATCGTGACCTCGGCCCACACCTCAGCTGTCGCCGGCCAGGTCTCCTTGAAGCCGCCGGTGCTGTTCTGCTCACGCACGACCTGGGCCAGAATGCAGCGGTGCCTCATTGGTCCGGCTCTCATCAGAATCGCTTCCTGTACCAGAGCAGGCGGTCAACAGCGAGCGGCACGGAAGTGAGCCCGCCCGCGGCCACTGCCTCCCGGTTGGCGTACCAATGCCCCACCAGCAGCAAGATGGCCTGCTGCACGTCCCCGGTGAGCCCCATCTGCTCTGGCTCAATGGGTTCGCCCTCGACCAGCTTCCGGTCGCAGTGCTGCTCGACGTGCGCCTTGGCGGCTTCGATGTAGCCGCCAATCAACGGGTCTTCCTCGTCGCCGTCGACCCGCAGGTGCATTTTCACGGTGGCCAGGTCGATCATTTACTTGGTCTCTTTCGGGGCCGCGGGCTTGGCTTCCTTGGGCTTGATTACCTTCGGCTTGCCGTTGGCATCCAGCTCAACGGCAAGGCCTTTGCCCAGCAGCGTGTGGGCATACTCGTCATCGGCCTTCTCGAATTCCTGGCCACGCTTGACCTTGGCCGAGTCGGCGCCCAGCAATTCAGCGTTGCCGACGAAACCCCACAGAGCTTTGATGTGCATACTGCCTCCTGAAACAAAGAGGCCGGCGATGTGCAGGCCTTGAAGAATGGTTAAGCGGCGACCGGGAAGTTGCCCTTGACCAGGGCTTCCTTGCGGCGCACGCCCAGACCCAGACGCTCCTCGACCAGCAGCGCGACCTCGTTGCGGATGAACTGGTCGTTGATCAGGCCCATCTTGAACTCGTAGGCCATGCGGTCGAACAGCGTGGTCGAACGGGCGAAGTTGGCCACCAGGAACTCGCCGCCCGCGTCGCCATCACCCTCGTCCATGCTGTCCGAGGTGATCACCGGACGCCCCCACAGGATCGGCGTGACCAGGCCCTGCAGGTTGGCGAACAGGTAGCGGTTCTCGCCGTCTTTCTGCAACTCGATGTTCATCCAGTCCAGCTCGGTCATCACCACGCCGTCGGCCGACATCAGCGACTGCTTGCGCACCTGGTAGATCGCACGACGCACCAGGTCGATGGCCGTGTCGCTCGCCTTGCTCAAGGCGGTGTTGTAGCTGGTGGCCTGGGTCATCAAGCCATTCAGATTCTCGCCGGTACCGTCACCCTTGAGGATCTGCGCCTCCTCCTCGAGCTTGAGGTCGTAGCGCAGCAACTGCTGCAGGTAAGCGAACATCTGCGGCACGTCGGACAGCACCTCGTCGGTGGCCGGCATCCACACCGCGATTTTCTTTACCCGGTCGGTTTCGGTGGTGAAGGTGACGTTGCTGGTCGGCTTCAAACCGCCTTCGGCCACGGGCTTCGCGCCGCGGGTGTGCAGGTTCTCGCGGAAGTAGGTGTAGCTCTGGCCGCTGACCGGGATGGCTGTCAGCAGGTCGCGGATGCGCAGTTCCTGCCGCAGGCCCGGCTGAATGACCGGGTCATAGTTCGGCGCCACGATACCGGCGCTGGTGACCTTCATTTCCTTCATGCTGGCCAGGTCGGACTTGGTGACTTCGATCTTGGCCTGGCTGGAGCCCTTCTGCTGCAGGCTCTTGTAGCTGTCGTCGCCCTTCACCAGGTCGATGAAGCTCTTGCCCTCGCCTGGCTGGCCACGCAGCTTTACACCCTTCTGCTCCAGGTCCACGACCTGGTCGATGACTTTCTGCAGCTCGCCCTTCTGGTCCTCGATCTGCTTCTTCAGATCGCCGGTGATCTGGTTGCCTTTCTCGACCTCGGCCATGGCCGCGTCGTACTTTTTCTGCAAATCGCCGAAGCCGGTCTTCAGTTGCAGCTCCAGGGATTCCTTGATGTCTTTCACTTCGCTCATGGCGATACTCCGAAATGGTGGGTGAACAGGGTGGAAATTTCTTTCAGCTCATCCACGATCGCCGTGGCCTCGCTGCCGCCGTCACGGCGCAGCGCGGTGTAGCCGAGCGAAGCGACCGCCGCCGCTTCCTTCTGCGAGAGGCCCATGCGTTCGCGCAGGGCCTTCTCGAAAAGTCTGATGTCCGACTTGACGCTGAGGACTTGAGCCTCGGGGTTCATGCCGAACGGTACGAAGGAGGCCTCCCAGAGTTCGGCCTCCTTGATGACGCGCACGCGCCGGCCGGCGCGCTCCTCGAAATCTGCCTTGATGGTGTTGAAGCCGATCGACATGCTGTCGAGGATGTCGGCCTTCATCAGCTCGTAGGCATCACGGGCATAGCTGACGCCCAGGTTGACCTGGCCCTTGAGCAGCAGACCGTGGTCGTCCTGGGTGTAGTCGGCGGCGCCGACCAGCCGGGTCAAGTCGTGATACAGCGCCAGCTTGAGCTTGCCAGCGCGCGTGGCTTTCACCCGGGTAAAGGCGCCGGGCAGGATCACGTCGTCGCCCAGGTCCACGTTGTTGAACACGGCGGCATAGGCCTCGAAGTTGCCCGCCTCGTCCACCGCTTTGAGCTCGATCGGAACCTCAAGAGTCGCCATTGCTTTGCATCTCCCACCGGGTGACCCGGGCATAGTCGCCGCCCAGAGGCGGGTAATTTTCTTTCTCGCGGACCTCGTCGATCGACAGCCAGCCCGAGCCGCCCGAACCGCCGAGCGCCGCCTGGAAGTAGGCGGCCCGGCCGGCGCTGTCCGCACGCAGCAGCCCTTCGACGACGAACTCGACGAAGCGCGTGGTTGTACGGAATAGCTTGTCGTTGAGCTCGTCCTCTACGGCGTCGATGTAGGGCTTCAGGCCGAAGGTGATATACCCGGTGAGCTGCTGCTCAAGGTTCGAACCCATGATCGAGGTCTTGCCGGCGCGGTTGGCCAGCCACAGCGGGACGCCGTAGATGCCCGCCAGGGCTTCTTCCTGGAACTGCTGCGACTCGATGAACTGCGCATCCTTCTGGCTGATGCCGGCCGGGACGATCTTCGGGTTGCCCTGCAGGACGGCCATCTTGCCCATGTCGTCGGCGTCGGCCTTGCGCACGTCGGGAAACTTCTTCATGACCATGGCCTGCTGAGCCTCGGTCAGGAACTGCTCGTAGATGACATAGCCACCGGTGAAGCCACCCTTGCGCATGAATCGCGCCGACCAGCGCTGGCCGGCCTTGGCCAGGCCCATGGTTTCGGCCTGGTGCTCGATTGGCGATAGGCCGGTAATGCCGTCCATGCTGAACAGCTTGAAATGCAGCATGTTCTCCGGCGAGACCGGAAAGCGATCACCCTTGCTGGGCGTCACCATGTAGAGCAGGTCGTCACCGGTGTCGATGCTGACCATCCTTCCATCCAGCGGGATCAGCCCGATGGGGTCGCCATGAACGTTGCGCTCGATCAGGGCGAAGGCGTTGCCACGCAGCGCCATGTTCACGACCACGAACTTCAGGAAATTCAGCCGGGTCATGTACGGGTTGGGTTTGCTCAGCAGCTTCTGCGCCCGATCCTTGCCGTCGACCATTGCCCGGTTGCCGTCCTTGTCGTCGTACAGCTTGAGCGGCAGGCCGCTGAGCGATTCGGACAGGATCTTGACGCAGGACCAGACCATGCTGATCGACAAGGCGGACTTGGTCGTGACCTTGATGCCAGAGGCGGTGGTCTTGCCGCCTACTTCCAGATCCACCTCGACGTAGTCGCCGGTGGTCGGGTCGGTGTAGCCGAAGAACCGCCAGGTGCTCGGGTTGTACCACTTGAATGACATGGTCAGCCTATGAGGTCAAAGAAGCCGTTGTTGAGATAGTTATCCATGCCGCCTTTCGCCTCGGGGTTCAGCGCCATCAGCGTCACCGCGTTGAACAGGGCCATAAGCGGGTCGATCTTTGCCGAGCCGCTGGCCTGCTTGGTGATCAGGATCGAATTGCCACGCGGCTCGACACGGGCGTTGCCGCAGCACCAGGCCATCAATGGCTGGCCACCATGCAGCAGCGTGCCCTCGGCGAGCTTTCGCTCGGCGGTCTTGATCGCCCCGCCCAGGCGCCAGCCCTGCGAAATGCCGTCGATCTTCTCGCGAGGGATTTCGGCAGCCTCCAAGGCGTCGAGAATCGCGCCGACGCCGGCCGGGTCCAGGCCGACCTTGTCCAACAGCCCGGCCTGCTCGACCTGCGCCACCAGCTGGGCCACCTCCTCGATGTCGTCGCCGATGCGCTCGACCAGGGTGAGGTGTCCATCCTTGGCGAAGTCAAGGATCCGCGGGGCCTCACTCTTGCGGCGCTCCAGCACCGAGGGGTGGGCCCAGGCATGGGTCCAGGTCAGCCAGCGGCGAGTGCCCTGCTCGCGGCCTATCGCCGCAAGGCCCAGCAAGTCATCCAGGCCGCCGCCGTCGATGCCGATGTCGATCACCTCGCAGCGCTCGATGAGATCCTCAAGCGTGCGGCATAGCTCCGATGCCTGCTCCTCCCAGAAGTCAGCGCCGGCCCAGCGGTCCGACAGCAGCGCCAGGCCGATCTCGACGTTGAGGTGCTTGGCCAGGAAGCCCCGAAATGACTCTTCCCCGTCCATCTGGGCTTGGGCATAGCCCCGCTCAATGAACGGCTCATCAACAGAAAGCCCCAAGTTGGGGTTGGTGATGTAGGCGTTGGAGAAGTCCCGATGCGCCCCAGCGTCGAGCATCGCTTTCGGGAACTCGTACAGCACCGGCAGGAACGATTTATCGACAATCTCACCGTCTCGAACCTTGCGGGCGTACAGCAGTTTCTGCCGGAACACGCCAGCAGGCGGCGCATCGGACTGGGTTGTTGCCCAGATGATGAAGCCCTCAGGCCGAGAGGCCAGGCCACCTGTTGCTTCCCGAAGCATCGCCTCGGCGTTGGCGCGCTTGCCAAAAACCCACAGTTCATCGACGAACACGCCGATGGCCTTCTTGCCTGACACCGTCTCGCTGTCAGCAGCAACCACCTTGAGGGTGGCGTTAGTTTGCCGGTGGGTCACAGTGCGCAGGTGATCCTGCACTTTGAGCAAGGCGTCCAGTTCCTCATCCGCCCGCACCATGTCGCGGATTGGAATGTAGGAGTTGTCAGCGATCTCCTTGGTCGGCGCCAGGATGATGAACTCACCCGAAGGGCGCCAGTTTAAGATCAACGCGGTCAGCATGATGCCTGCGGCGATCGTGGACTTGCCGTTTTTCTTACTGATAAGCAGCATGAACTCGCTGACCAGGCGCCGGCCCTCATCAGGGTCATAGGCCCCGAAGATGGCGGCCACGAACTGGTTGACCCAGTCGCGCACTGTCTCCGACATCAGCGGGCTACCGGTGGCATCCACCATGCGGAGCGCACCAAACACATCCAGGGCTTCCTCGGCCTCGGTCGGAAACAGCGGCTTGAAGGGAATCAGACTTTTGCGCGCAACGATGCGCTGCTCCCAGTCGGGGCATGCAGTTGTCCATTCCTTCATTTCACCGACCTCAGCGGCCCGCGCCGGGCGCCAAACTTGCCAGTCGATGCCTGTTCAGCTTTTGCCTGGGCCTGATCCTTCTTGCCGCTCTCCCCTTTGCGAGGATGCACGAACGGCATCAGTGCCTTGGCCGCATCAACACGCAGCTTCGGCTCCGACTCCAGGTCGTTCATCACCGACAGTAGGAAGTCCTTCGGGTCGCGGTGCAGCAACGCCTGCATGAGGTCGAAGCCGGCAGGCTCCGGCTCGGTTTGCTTGTCCTTCCCGGCGGCGGGTTCGGTTGCCGACTCAGCCTTCGTCGATGGATCCGTCGCAGGCTTAGCTTTAACATGCGCTTTAACATCTGCTTTAACATCTGGCGGCATCAGGCCCAGGGCGCGAAGCTTGGCCAACTCGGCCGCCACGTCCTTGTCCTTCACCAGCCGAGACCCCGCCGAAGACGCGGTTTTCTCGGAATAGCCAGCCGCCACAGCAGCGTCCCGATTGGACGCACCTTCCCTCAGCGCGGCGATGAAAGCGCGCTTGCGGGATGTTAAAGCCATTTAACAAAAATCCTGTGGGGGAAAAAAATCTGTACGTGGGGTCGGTGGCGGTCTAGCTAAGTGAGAATGGCTATATTTTGACCACCCCCGGTGTTTGTGGCACGCCACTGACGTGCAGTCGTGCATTCTGCAATGTCGCCCGCGCCGCCGCGGCCTCAGCCCAGCCCTGCAGCCTCCTCGGCCTGCTTGACCGAGTCGTGGCAGGGCTTGCACAGCGACTGCCAGTTGCTCTGGTCCCAGAACAGCGTCATGTCGCCGCGGTGCGGGGTGACGTGGTCCACCACGGTGGCTGCGGTGGTGCGACCGAACCTGGCGCAGTAGACGCAAAGCGGGTGGTCGAGCAGGTGGCGCTCGCGGGCCTTCTGCCACTTGTAGTTGTACCCGCGCTGTGAGCTGGTCTTGCCGCAGCGCCAACTGCTGGGGTTCACGACCTTGACCCTGGAGCCTGTGCCATCCGCAAGTCTCGGCGTGATCGTCTTGAGCCTGGCCATCAGCGCACCTCGGTCACGATGCCGCGCTCTATCCAGCGCATGACGCGAGCCAAGTTCGGTGCGCGACCGGTGATGTGGGACATGGCCATGACGCCGGCCAGGTAGTACTTCAGCCACCAGCGATGGCGGCAGACGATCGTTGCTATCATGCGGACCATTCAGCCTCCTCGCGCCACGAAACGGCGCGCTCTGATTTTGTGACGCGGATTACTCGGGCTTGCGGCTTGGCAGCTTGAAGTCGGTAACGCGATCAGCAATCGCCCGAACTTTCTCCACCCCAAGAAGGCCAACCCACCCACCAACGAAGGCAGCCATGCTCTGTGGCAGCCCGAAGAACTCGAAGCCGCTGATGATCGTCAGGGTCAGTCCGCCGCAGATGGCTCCCTCCACCAGCATCTGCCGGCGAGTGCCGCCACCGTAGGTGATGCGCAGTACAGCCATGGCGCAGGACAGACCGGCCGCGTATAGCAGGGGCGAGTGCTGGCTCAGCCACGCAAGAGCAATCGCCCAAGTGTCTGGTTTGTCTGGCATGTTGGACATCCGGATTCCTCCCTTGCGGGAAGCAGAAAAAGAAAAGGCCCGCCGTTATGGCGAGCCCTTGAATGGGTGCGGAGGGCTGGTGCTTACAGGCCCTAAGTAAATCAACGTGATATGTTTCGTTGGTCGCACTGGGCGGCTATTTCATCTTGCGAGGAGCAAGCATGACCAACATCGAAAAATTTGACGAGATCGCCAGCAAGCTGCTGAGCTATCTGGGTGCTACGTTCCCTCTTCCCGCCAATGTTGGCCTTGGTTCGCTGGGGCTCAAGGAGTCAGTGAAAGGGGTGAGTGACCCTGTTACCGAGACAACCACTGGTGGGGAGCCAGAAACGGAAGACGAAAAATATTTCCTCCCAACTGTCGCCTGGCTTGAACAAGCTGGTTACATCCAGAAAAGCAAAGCCGGCCATCGCAATGGCTTGGTTTTGACAGAAGCAGGGTTAGACCTGCTTGGGATCGCGCCCTCCGCACTTACCCGCCAGGGATAAATGCAAAACCCCGGCTGAATGGCCGGGGTTCCTCTGTGTCGCGTTGCTTGCAAGCTGGACACGCTGCTATGAAAACAGGTGTTTATCCGTCCGGAAAGAACTTTTTACGCAGCTTCGCGAAATTGTTCCAAGAACGAGTCAACCCAGGCCACTCCCTGCTTGACGATCTCGCGGGCTGATCGCTCGGACATCCTGGACATTTCGCCGATTCGAACCATCGTCCACTTCGATCCGAAGTACAGCCAAACGAAGTCACCCATTTGCTGATTGCGCTGGGTGAGCTTGGCCACCGCCGAGTCGATCACCAGGGCGGCGTCATCGGTCAGGCTGTACTCGGTCCCACCACCAGCTGTCGCTGCAGTTATCGAAGGGGAGACATACCGCGGCACTCCCATCCCATCCATTCGCCAACTACCCCATTGCTCGAGCAGCCATTCGGTATCCCCCAGCGGCTTGTCCATGTAGGTGCGTTTCTTCATGCAGCCCTCCGGGGCGTTGGGTCGGTGTCCAGGCCGAACAGCTCGCACAGCAGCTTGTAGGCATGTTTGTTCTTTGCGCCGCCTTGGATGATCCAAGCCTTGGCGAATTGCTCGAAGCCTTGGTTTGCCCGGGAGCCGTGCCAGTCGGAAACGATATCCATCAAGGCTGCCGAGGCGATCCGGCCGTTCTCCTGGTCCAGCAACAGACGGTTACCTTGCTTCAGAAATTCCCGCTCGACCGGGGTAAGGCTCTTGCGCGGCAGGGCCGCAGTGACGCTACTCATGGCCATCTCCTGACTTGGATTCTTGATTGAACATCCTCCCTTGGGATGGATGCTGTGAGGTGCTGCAACCCGCGCCGTTAGTTGCGTCTGGGGTTGCAGGCTCGGTTTTGTGTCCCGGCAATGTCTCGGTGTGAATGGCGGCGAATCCCTGTTCGTCGAGGTGCTTGTGCCAGGCCTCCAGCGCCTGACGCTTCAGGCCCTCGGCCGTGGTGTGGATGTAGGTGGCATCCAGATCCTTCATCGCGTGGTTCAGCAGCAGCTCGCCCACCATGTAGTCCACCCCAAGGTCGGTCCATGCCGTTCGAGCCACCTTGCGCAGGTCATGGCTCGACCATTCGCCTTTGGCCAGATCGGTGAACAAGGTATTGGCCTTGCTCGGGCTCAGCGGTGCGCCGTGGCTGCCCGGGAACAGCAGCGGCCCGGTGTAGCCCTGGGCGATCTGCAGGCCCTGGTACCGGCGCAGCAGCGCGCAGGCCTGGACCGTCAGCGGCAGCGTGTGCTCCGCCTTGGTCTTGGTGTCGTCGGCCGGGATGAACCAGCGCCCCGCGTCGAGGTTGACGTTGCGCCAGCGCGCCAGCCGGGTCTCACCCAGCCGGGAGCCGTGGCACAACATCATCAGGGCCAGCATGCAGCCCGCCGGCTCCACCTCGAAGCGCTCAGCCACCATCACCAAAAGGCCCGGCACATCATCGCCACGCAGGCGCGCCGGCCGGGGCCTGATACGGGTTCGCACGAAGTCGGTGAACTTCAGCGAGGCCATGGGATTGGCTGGCAGCATGTCCAGACGCAGGGCCTGGCGAAACGCGACCGAAAGGACGCCGTAGACCGAGCGCACGAAGGACAGGGCATAGCGCTCCTGCAGCGGCCACATCAGGCGCTGGTCGATCGCCTGCTTGTTGGTCTCGGCCAGCGGCAAGTCACCAAGGCGCGGCACCAGGTGGCGATCAAGCGCTGACTTGGCGCTGGCCTTGCGTTTGGCCGACAGGCCACGGTCACGGTTCATCCGATCGCGGTACCACGCCAGCACATCGCCCACCGTGGCCCAGCTGGTGGTGGTGGACTTGGCGTCGGCATCGGCGGCACGACGAGCCAGGATCGCTGGCAGCGTGGCCAGCATGGTCTTGGTGTTGATGCCCGGGTAATCGCCAGCCTTGCCCCAGCGCCCACGCACCACGACGTGCCAGGCGCCGCGGGAACGGTCCACAGTCGAGAAACGGAACCGCAACTCCCGGTGGCGGGTGTCGCGCAGCTGGAAGACCTCACCAGCAGCGTGCCGGCGGATCTCCGCGTCACTGAGGGTAACGGTGAGGGTCTTGGTGTCGCTCATGCGTCCCTCCTCGGCCATAGGTTCAGGCCCTTCTGATCGCCAGCGTCATAGCAGGCGCGGGCCTTCGCGTGGCGGTTGTTCCAGCTCTCGACAGCGATCCGCATCACATCCGCCACCTGCAGGTCATACAGGCGCTCGAACGTGCCCAGGTTCAGCGTGTCGATGTTCGGCCCCTGCGCGCCGCAGTCGTGGCACCAGACGTGCGCCGAGACCATCGGGAACTCGTCAGAGGGGTCGAAGGTGTGACCCTCAGAAATTTCGGTACCGGCTTCATCCTTGGCCGTGATGCAGGGCGGCCCTTCGCAGAATGGGCATGGCGCCATCTTGATTGGCTCGGTCACAGGTCGGCCCCCTTGTAGCGCTGGGCGTAGCTGCCACGCCCAGCCTCGACCTCATCATCGCTGGGCAGCGAACCGGCGTAGGTGGCGAACCGGCCATACTGCCCCTCCTGCTGGACGATGCAGCTGCCAACCCGCGCATGGCGACACTTGGTCATCAGGATCTCCGTGAGACCGTTCTGGCCCTCCTCCGTATCCATGTCGCGATGCACCATCAGGATGCAGCTGGCGTCGGCCTCGATCTCACCAGAGTCGCGCAGGTCGCTGGATTGGGGCTTCTTCCCAGGGCGCTTGGTTGAGTCACGGTTCAGCTGGGCCAGCTCAATGACCGGGATGGCCATTTCCTTGGCCAGCTGCAGCAGGGCCTTGCTGATCTTGCCCACTTCCTCGGTACGAGATCGGCCACCACGCTCGCTGCGCACCAGGGTCAGGTAGTCGACCACGATGCCGGCCAGTCCGTGCTCGCGCTGGCACTGCCGAGCCGTGGCGCGAATAGTGGACGGCGTCTGCACCGGGTCGTCACAGACGAAGAGCGGGGCTTCCAGGGCCAATCCTACGGCACCGCTCATCCTGGCCCAGTCGTCTTCGCGCATCTGGGCCGGGTTATCCAGCTTGTGCAGAGCCACCCCTCCAAGCGAGGCGATAGCGCGCAGCCCCAGTTCTTCGCCGGGCATTTCGATGGAGAACACCAGCCACGGCTTCCGCTCCTTGACGGCGTTGTGCTGTGCGATCTGCAGGGCCAGGGTGGTCTTGCCACTGCCCGGCAGGCCGGCGATTACGGTCACCTTCTTCGGGCGAAGGCCTTGGACCAGCTCATCCAGCTTTTCGAGCCCCGTGGAGGGCCACTTCGGCACCACCCCTCGATGCTTTTCATCCACCAGGTCGGCGGCATCTCCCATCCATTGATCCAGCCGCTTGTAACCCTTGGCCTCGCCATCAAGGTTGCGCAGGTCTGCCATGGCCTGCTGGGCAGCGGCGATTACTTCGCCGGTAGGTGCCCCTGCCTGCACCATTTCCTGCGCGCCGCCTGCCACGTCAAGAATGCGCCGAATCACGCCCCATTCCTTGACATGCTTAGCGTATGCCTTCCAGTTGGCCAGAGAAGGCACCTTGCAGGCCAGCTCAGCGGCATAGGCCATGACGTTGTCGCCACCCGGGAGCAGCCGTTGAACTGCCCCTAAGGTCACCGGATCGATGGGCATGGCTTGCTCGCGGCACTCCAGCATGGCCTCGAACAGGGCCGCATTGTCGGCGTGATAGAAGTCGGCCGAGGTCATCTGGCCGAGCATGTCCTCGACCAGGCCTTCGTCTTGCTGCAGCGAAGCGTGAATGACCGCACCAAGCACCCCGTGCTCAGCCTCGTCGCTGTAGAGAGCCCTCATGCCGCAGCCCTCTTCGATTCCCAAGTGAACCCGACTTGCTGCCCGCCGTTCTGACGCAATCGGTCAAGGGCGCGATCGCCGATGTAGGATTTGAGGCCGTCAGCGTTCAAGTTGCTGATCACCACAGTCGGCAGCACGGACTGATACCGGCGGTCGATGATGCTGTGCAGCAGGCCCAGCTCGTACCCGCTGCCCTTCTGCGCACCGATCTCATCGATCACCAGCAGGTCCAGGCCGCCAAGATGGACTGCCACGTCACGGTCGGTGTAGCCCGAGCCGGGCACCATGGAAGCGCGGGCAATGCTCACAATGTCCCCGGCCGGGATGATCAGCGCACGGCATTGATCGGCCACCACCGTACGGACGATAGCGCTGGCCAGGTGAGTCTTACCGCAACCGACGTTGCCGGTCAGCAGCAGGGAGCGGCCCGCCCGGAAATTGGCCGGGAACTGCTCGGCATAGGCCTGGCACTTGGCCAGAGCCCTGTGCTGCGGCTCCGTCTCGGCGCGGTAGCTGTCGAAGGTGGCGCCGGCAAAGCGCGGGGTTATCCCGGCAGCGATCAGCGCTTCGCTGGCTTTCTCGACCTTGTGCTGGGCAGTGGCCAGGGCGCGTTCTGCCGAGTCGCGGGGGCTGGTATGCAAGGCCTCCCAAGCGCAGCGCTTGCAGCCACGCGCCAGCATCGAGCCGTCCAACTGCTCGACTTCGCTCATATCGACGCGACCATGCACCGGGCACTCGCCGGAGAAGATGCGCTTGGCCGGGGTACGGTGAAACAGATCAGAAATTTGGGCGGCCATCGTGGCTCTCCTGGTACATGTCATCGGTGTGCTGAGGGAGGTTGTTGAATGCGCCAGGCCGGCCTGGCCGTGCGCCAGCGTTTGCCGTCGCCTCTGGGTAAACATCGGTCCAGCAACTGACGGTGGACTTGTCGAGGACCGCATCAGCGTTCTGGTGCCCTTCCAGCTTCTTGGCAATCAGGTCACAAGCGCGCCTGGTCAGCGGTGCACGCTTTGCCTTGCGCATCTCGCAGAAGTCGGCCCAAGCGCGATCAGAGCAGTTCTCCGGCTTGGCCATCAGAGGGTCAAAGGATTCCTTTGCCCTCCGCTTCCCTTTGCCATCACCTGAGGCGTCTGCGCCTTCTTTACGGTTATGGGTGGTTAATTGGTGGTTAATTGATGGTTCGGGTGCATGCTGTGCACCTCGTTCTGTCGTGGCGTGCACCCCGTTATGTTCTGGCGTGCACCCCGGTACGTCTTGGCGTGCACCGGGTGCATGCTGTGCACCCCGCTCCATGGCGATGTCGTAGCACACCGGAATGCGATCGCGCTGGGTGATGTAGGCAGCGGGAATAGCTTGGTTGCCCCGGCGGATCGCCCCCTTCTGCTCTAGGTCTCGAAGCCGATACTGGACAGTGCGAGGGCTCAGGCCGGTATCGACTGCAAGACGAGCCACCGAAGGGAACGCGGCGCGCCCATCCTGATCGGCATAGTTGGCCAGGCACAGCAGGACGTGCCGGGCATGCGGCTCGCCAACCTCCTGCTGTTCTAGGGCCCAGGTCATTGCTTGAACGCTCATCGGTTCAAATCTCCAACTCAGCGGTCACCCGCCGGACAAACTGGTCGTAGCTCTCGGCCATCTGGAACCCCTGAAGCTCCAGCGCCTCGCGATAAGCCTTCGCGCTTCCGTACAGCACCCAACGCTCGCGCTCTGGCAGGTCCCGGAATGCGGCGTAGCTTGGCCAAGGGCCGGTGATGATCGACGCGACAGCGCCCTGCGGGAGCGCCTGGGCATGGTTTGGGGGCGTGGTCATTGGAGGGTCTCCGATGAGGGACCGGTGATGGCCGGAAGAGAAGCACTCACATCCTGCGCAGCACTGCCAGCAAGCCGGGAGATCAGTTGGCTGTATACGTTCAAGGCGTCAACCGAGTGGGCTCTCGCCAGGTCCAGCTCAACCAAGTGAGGGCAGTTTCCGTTGATGAGCTCACCGACACGCCTGATGTAGTTGAATCCAGCCTGCGCCAGCTCCAGATCGGCCAGGCCGGCAAAAGCAGACGCGGGCAACGGCTTGAGCTCAGGCGGGCGGATAGGGATTGGTAGAGAACTGATCACCTCTCCTGCCAACAGCGCCTGGCGCTGCTTCTCCAGGTGATCAGCAGAAACATTTTGCACGGCATAGCCAGTTCGCCTACGGAAGAGCACCGCCAGCGCCATGCATGCCTCAATGAGGCTGATGTGCGTTTCGTCGCGCTCATGGATCTTGACGCCCTCCTCCACCACCTCGATGGCGTTGGCGACGGTCTCGAAGCACGTCATCAGCAGGGCAGCATCGGCGAACTTCTCGAAGAAGGCTTCATCGATCACCTCAGCTGCGGGGGCGGCGGGGAAATTGATAACGCTGCTCATGCTGCACCTCCCACATCCTTTGCATCATGGAAGGCAGCTGCGTTGCGGTGAGGCCACATAAAGTTTCGCGTGTCGAAAACGACACGTTCAAACAGGCGTTCAAGTTCGCCGGCTACAGGGTTGTCGAATCCGCCGAGCGAGGGCACGACATGCGCCCAGTACAAGGCTTTGATCAACTTGAATGATTCGCGCGCTTCGTTAAAACGCGCGATATCCGCTGCGGTGAGGGTCACGTCGTGGACGATCTCACCATGCAAGCCATCTGGCTGACACACCGGGACAATCTGGTTCATTGGGGGATCTCCAAGTCCGTAGCCATCTGACAAAACTCACGGTGAGCCGCCCAGGCGATTACTCGCATGGAACGGATGATGCCGTCCTCGCCGCGTTCGCCGATCATTGCTGGGTGTTCGCCTGGGCCGCTGTCCTTGAAACCGCCGTTGTGCTCAAGCACCTCGGCGAGGATCGCCAGCAGCTCAAGCCCCTCCTCTATGCACTTGGCGGGGGAAGAAAACCTGGTCATGGGATGGCTCATTCCGACACCCCCGCGCCACGAATCGGAGATACAAGGTTTTGTGGCGCGAAGTCTTCGGCCTGCTCGACAGATCCAACCCCGGAGTCGATCAGCGCTCTCGCTTGGCCAACCAATGCGCGGATCGCAAAGGCCAAGTTACAGCTTGCATTGACCTGGACGAGCTGGCCGAGCAGGTCTTCTGCTGCGCTCAGATTGGCACTTGCAAAGTTGAACGCCTCAGAGCAACTGATCCCAGGCACCGTCGAGAAGAAGTACTCGCCCCCGTTCTGGTTGAATTTAGTCGCCATGGTCACAAGCGGGCCCGCTTGCGTTGGCGGTGCCTCGGTGGTATTTTTTGGGTGCGACATATCGCCGTCTCCTAATCAAAGACGTTTCAAGAAGGTCCCCGGCAAGGGACCGGATCTAAAGAACCCGCCGGCAAGCGGGTTTTTTGTTGCCTGCTGAAAAGTCAGCCGGACAACAAAAACTGAGCGGCGTGGGTGCTCATCAGCTGGCCAGCGCCGTACTGGATGAATTCACAGCAGATTCGTTGGGCTGCGCGTGATGGCTTCTTGCTGCTACCTTTTGTTCCAAGGTCGGAAGCGATTCCGCCAGCGATGGACGAATGCACGAAGCGGCGAAACGCCCATGAGTTTTGGCCTGAATGATCAGCGCCATATCAGCAGAGCAGCCATGGACGCCGCGCACCCAACCGCTGACAGTGCCTTGCGTCACGCCTAGCGCTTTCGCTGTTGCCACCTGGCCGCCAAAAAACTTGACCAGGTCATTGAAGATTTCATTCATGGGCTTAACGCCGAATAGAGGTATGCCTTTACTGTATTTTAGAGGCATACCTTTTTGCAAGGAAAAAGGCTAACCATTAGATTGGTGCGTTATGGAACTTAAAGATCGACTCAAACACGCCCGCCGCCTGAAAGGGCTTACCCAGACCGAGCTGGCCGAAAGGGCTGGCATCGCGCAAGCCTCAATCTCGGAAATCGAGAGAGGGCTCTCCCGATCCAGCAGCCACCTGGTGAAGATCGCCCAGATCTGCGGGGTTGACGCGCTATGGTTGGCGGAGGGAGTGGGTAGCATTCCCGCCCCAACCGAGCCAGGTTACGCTCTCGTCGGTGAGGAGATACAGAAGCTCTCGGCTGCGGACATGGTCAGGCAGATGCTGGCAAAAACGGGCTCGGGCCTGTCGGAAGAGGCGCGCAATCGTCTACTCCAAGCTGCCGAAGAGACCGATTCCCCCCCTGGCGACGGCTCTGCAAAGGTAGGCGCTAGCCGTGGCTCCGCTGGCGATATGATCCGAATCGCACATTACGACGTGCGGGGTGCAATGGGTAGCGGCCAGGTGACGCACGACTACCCGGAAATGCTCCGAGATGTACGCGTCAGCCTGCGGCACCTGCGAGAGCTGGGGCTGGACTTCAAGGAGCCGCACCACCTGAAACTCGTCACGGGGTGGGGGCAGTCTATGGCCCCAACGATCAAAGACCGAGATCCGCTGATCGTCGACGTAACCGTTCGAGAGTTCGTGGGGGATGGTGTGTACTTCATATCCTGGGGTGGCCATGAGTACATCAAGCGACTGCAGGTCGCGGACGATGAGCACTTCGAGATGATCTCCGACAACCCCAAACATAAGGATCGGATGATCCGCAAAGAAGAGACCTACATCCAGGCAAAGGTCCTGTACGTCTGGAATGGCAACCTGCTCTAGCGCGCCGAGTCAGGGCTCAGCGCGCATATGCGGCCTCAAAACGGGGCGGCGACCTCCTCTTCGGCTTCTGCCCCCTCCATCGTCAAGGTGGAGGTCTGCTCTTCATCGGCCTCCCACTGAAGCGTCACGCTTCCATCATCGCTGAAGGTCATTTCTATTCCTGGGGTTTCGGCGATCATGCTCATGACCTCCTCCCAATTCTGATCACTATCAGTATCAAGCTGGTGAATTGTGACCCACCTCTGGGTCTGAGCTATCGGGTGGTTGATCATCGAAGAGACTCTCAAGACCAAACGTTCCATGCCTGTCATCTCTGTACGCTGCTCTGCCGCTTGTTTTTTTTGCTTGGCCACACCCACCCCCTGATTACTGTATATCCATACAGCAAAGGGTAACCAAGTGAGGATGCATGAGGGAAGCGCCGCCAAGAAATAAAGGTATACCTGTTGACAGGCGGATAAAGGGAAACCATTATCCACCCCATCAACTCACTCGCACGGAGCGAAGCACATGAACGCACTGACTTTCGGGAACTGGACTGGCAGCCTTGGGCTGGGCTTGGCGGAGCGAGAGCTCCAGTGCGTCATGGCTGTGGCATGCGGGCTGACAAGTAAAGAGGCCGCACGGGAACTAGGTATAGCCAAGGACACCATCGACAAGCGATTACTTGCCGCCAGCACTAAGCTCGGCGTCATCAAGCGTGCCCAGCTTGTGGCTGAAGCAATGCGCCGCGGACTGATCTCCCCGATGATTGTTGCTCTGTGTGCCATCCTCGTCGGCCACTCTGTCGCTAGCACTGATGAATTCACCCGCATCCGCCGCGGTGGCAACAGTGGCGAAAGAAAGATTGAAACCCGTGTAGCAAACCGGCGCGCCGAATGCGCCTTGGCGGTGGCGTGACGCTCCCCGCCTGACTTGATCCAACCCTGATTTTTGCGAAAGCCAACAAACGCGGCAGGTCCCCGGCTTGCCTGATGAAAGCTCCACCAACCCAAGAGGAAAGACCCATGTTCGGTATTGGAAAGAAACTGTTCGGCGCCAAGCGCGCAGTCAAGAAGCTGGAAAACCGTGACCTGATGCAAGCCATCGTTGGTGGCTGCCTGCTGGTGGCGGCGGCTGACGGCGAGATCAGCAAGAACGAAGCTGCTCAGATCGACATCCAGATCCGGGCAAACAAGAACCTGGAGCACTTCGGCCAAGAGATCACCGCCACCGTGAACCTCTTCACCGAACAACTGCAGGCCGGCTTCCGCCTGGGGCGCATGAACATCATGCGGGAGATCGCGGACATCAAGAACAACCCTCTCGATGCCGAGGAGGTGTTCGTGAACATGATCACCGTTTCCGAGGGCGACGGAAACATCAGTCCCGAAGAACTCAAGGTCCTGGCAGAGGTTGGCGTGCAGCTGGGCTTGCGCCCCAAAGACTTCGGTATCGAGGTTTGAAGCGCAAGCACATAGGCCTGGGCGCGGTTGTAGGGCTTGCCCTGTGCGCGCTCGCAATCGCCGCTGTTGTGAACTGGGGGTCGTGCCAATGGTACGGCTACCAGACCGAGCGGCACACCAAGTTCGCGCCCTACGTCGGCTGCATGGTGAAAACCACCGGCGGCTGGGTACCACGCAACGAGCTGCGCACAACGCAGTGAATTGAAGGGCGGCAATCGCCGCCCTCCCCTACAAGGAGTTTGACCATGTTGATCCTCACCCGTCGCGTAGGCGAAGCCATCAAGATCGCCGACGACATCACCGTAGTTGTGCTGGGCGTCAAAGGGAGCCAGGTTCGTCTCGGCATCAAGGCACCGCAAGGCGTGGCTGTCGACCGCAAGGAAATTGCCGAGCGTAAAGCAGCAGGTCTGCCCAAGCCACAGGCGCCAGCACCGAGTGCCGAGCTTCCCGAGCCTGAACCGCTCTATGGAAATCGCACCGAGGCCGAATGGCGCCAGCTCCTGCAGGATGAAGCCGAGGAACAAGCCGCACGCGGAACGGAGAGCGGCCATGAAGCAGCCTGAACGCATCACGCTTGTGCTGCGGGCCAGCGAAGCCGCGCCACTCTCGAACATCCTGCCTTTCACCAAGCTGGGTGATCTGGTCTCAGCTGGCCGAGGGCTGGCAGTAATCGCCGGCGCAAGCGAGGGTGATCTGCAGGCCAAGCTGGCAGAGCGTGAGGGCCAGCTGCAGGAGGCCGACGTGCTACTGCGGGAGGCGATCGCCTATATCAACGACGACCCGGTCAACGTCGAATACAGCAAAAAACTCCTCGCTCGGATCGACAAGCTTCTTGATCGTGACCAGGCGCAGCAGACGGAAAAGCCTCGGGAGCAGGAGCCATGAGCCAGGCCGGCCTGCTTCTGCTGCTGTGGGACGCCCTGCAGCAACGCGAAACCACTTTTGGGCAGGTGCTGGATCTGTCCGCTGCCTGTGGTCTGGACGGTCGCTTGGTGCTGGCCGATCACTTTCGGGGGCGCTCATGAAGGGCCAGCACGTAAGCGAGGCCGCCATGACGATCATCGAGTCGATGGGGCTGCGGCGCGGACGCGGCCAAGTCAACTCAGTGGTTTCTCGCTCGGCAGCCAGGCAGCCGCACACAGAAGCGGGCGAGCCATCCCCCCGACTGGCACCAGCGGAGTTGAAAGCATACGGACCGATCAACCGCTTCATGTATCTGGAGGCACGAAACTGGGCGATCGATCTGGTGGGCACGCTACGGGGATCGCCAGCAGAACTGGTTATTGAGCGTTTGGCTGGGGCTGCGGCAGGCAGGCCAGGCAGCTATGTGGCGGGCATTCAGTCTGTGATCGTGGAGTTGAAGGCGGCTGTTGCGACAGGTGATGCCGAAAACGAGAACCTGACGAGTCAGGCCGGGAGGAAGGAATGAGCGAAGAGACCGAGGTGCTGACGGTGGAGGGCCTGGCCAGGCTGCTGGGCCGCACCGAGGCGTCGATCAGGGAGGGGATTCGCCGTGGCGTGCCATGGCTGCCCAAGAGCTTCAAGATGGGCAACCGGCACTGCTGGCTCAAAGAAGACGTGCGCAAGTTCCTGCGCGAGTTTCGAGATGGCGAGCACAAAAAGCCGAGGCCGGGGCGAAAACGGAAAGAACCGCCATCGCTCCGCATTGCCTGATTAAGCTTTCAGGGTCATCATCGCTTCTACGACTACGTGAACCTCAGTAGACGGATTGGTGTTACCGGTAGCTTGAGCGACTTTATGTACTTTTTTAGAGTTATCAATCGCCGTAGCCAGCTTGTCTTTATACCTAGCCCAAACCCCAGGCTTGCCTTTCATGTAAACCTTATCTAGCTTGCGTAATGCACTCTCAACGACCTCGCCAATAGACTTGGTGGAGGTGGCACGGAAGGATGTCTGATGCAGGAGATGGTGCAACATGAGCCAAAACTCGAAACATGGCGATGACACTATGGCTATAAAAGGCTTTCCTCGCGCCTCTATTAGCTTCATCGCGCGATCGAGATTAGAGTGAGAATCCGTGTCCACTACGCAATAGACCCTGTCGTAAGCCCCTGCCTCATCATCGAATATCTTTTCGGCGTATCTGACAACAGAGACCGGATCGGACCCACACTCTTTACCGCAAATTCGAATATTTGCAGTTTTCAATCGCTGATCATGCCTCAGTTCTGTAAAATAATGCGGCTCCGTCTTAGACCCCTCACACACAATCAAAAGCCTCATTCCCGGCGGCTTTTTACCTGGTTTTCGCTCGTAAGACTTTGCTTTACGCTTATGATGAAGATTATCAGTGCCCAATTGTTAAGTCCTTTACAAAAGGAATGCCACCATAGCGACCTCCAAGATATCCTTTCTCTAAGGCTTCGTCATCACGCACGGAGTAATCAGATAGCGGGGTTAAAACACTGGCTTGCTGATCACTCTTTTCAATCATCCATACTTGATCGCGACGCAAAATTCCTTTATGCCCTAGAATAGAGGTATCGTGAGTTGTGAAAACCATCTGAACTGGCTTGCCCGCATTATGAAGAATACGAATTAGCTGATGAACAACAAGAGGGTGCAGGCTGCTATCCAACTCATCAACAAACAGAACACGGGACCTGCTTACCACATCAATCCAAGGCCCGGAAAAGTTAAACAAGGCTTTCGTACCCGCCGAGATTTCATCATCAGCGAACTCAATCAACTCCCCATCATCTACAGATTTCAAATAGAACTTTGCCTCAGCAAATTCTTTTCCAGACATATTTTTGATTACTTCCTCCTTGAGCCCAGGGGGCATATCGGAGGGAACCAATGCAGGATCAAACTTGATTTTGTCAATTTTAATATCTGCAATAAATAGGTCAGCAGCAGAAAGAAATTCTAGAATAGCTGATTTTCTTTCCTCGAAATGCTTCATTGTATAACTAGCAGAAAGAATACTCGGATCAAGCGTGGCGATACGACTTTTAAACCAGTTGAACGGCGACTGCAGCTGCTCGCAATTGAGCTGTACAGCGGTCGACAAAAACAGAGCATTTTGTCTAGTACTATTTTTCCAGTCAGTACGCCGTCTCCCTCCGAGGAAATTCTTCCCCCAGACATAATGGTAAGAGACCGCGTCATCATTATAGTAACGAGTATACATTCGCTGAGCCCTACCTTTTGGATAGGCATACAGCCATTCAGCGGTCACTCGCTCTGAGTTGGCGCAGAACCCAAACTCGTAGCGCACCCCTTCCTCAAAGAATGCAACATCGAACTGGGAATCTCCTTTTCGAGTCTCAGCAGACAGCTTAAAAGGTACTACAGCTACTAGATCGCCAGCTTGGCTTTCATTAGAGGAGGTGCAGACGAAATTATCAACAAATTCCATAGCTTCAACAAGCGTCGACTTACCCGAAGCGTTAGGCCCATAGATAACAGCGCTTTTCAGCAGCCGAGGAAAGCTCTCCTCTGACTCAACTTCAAATGTATTTTCATCTACTAATTCCTTGTAGTAGTTGGAAGCGACCATGCTAAGCGTTTGACGCTCACGGATTGACTTGAAGTTGGTGACGCTGAACTCGATGAGCATTTTGCTCCTTTCCCTCTCAAACTGGCTATTTTTGCGGACTTTCCGCAAAAACTAAGCTTAGCGGTGGGTTTTACGCTATGGAGTGTTTTTTTTCAAGGGGAGCAGGATGAGTAACCTGTAGAGGTGTTGGTTAGCGTCTAGCCGAGTTTTTCTGCGAGGTCCTGCGGGCTGAGGTGCGTGTAGCGCTTGAGCATCGCCAGGGTCTTGTGACCCGTGATACTCGCGACCTCCATCATGGTGAAGCCGCGCTCGAAGAAACGACTAGTCGCCTCATGTTCTACTAGCATCAAGGT